>CALCEB010000114.1 GCA_937900045.1 uncultured Acidobacteriota bacterium | reverse complement strand
TCTCAAGGGGATGAGAGAAGCATACCGCATATTAGCTTAAGTGAACAGCATTGAGCCAAGCCCGGAACTCACCACCTTCGTATAACTCCTCCGCTATTTACTGTTGAAGAATCTATGTTTTCGGCTATCATATTGCCCGGAGACTAATACGCCATTCGACCGCCGGAGCGAATGAGACCGCTTCTGAAAACCTGCTTCGCAGGGGTTCTCCTTGCGATCCTCACGGCCATTCCGGCCGTGGTTTCTGCCCAAAACTCTTCGCAGACGGCGTCCGAGCCCTCCGCCAACACGGAGGCGCAGCGGCTGCTCGAGCTGAAGCGCTTGGAACTTTCTTTGAATGAGGCCCGAGCCAAGCGCGACCGCGAAAAAACCCTTTTTGACGGGGGTGTGGGTTCGCGAGCGGATTACGAGTCTGCGGAGATCGCTTACCGTCAAGCCCAGGTGGATTTCCAACAGGCCTTTTTGCGTCTCTTTTCGCAAGTGCCGAGGCTGGACATTGCTTCCGCCATCAAGTACCAACGGCCAGATGGTTCGCAATACGTGCGGGTGACGGTCCGGAACAATTCCGGAGCGGTGGTGGATTACAAGCAATTCGGCATCTCGGCGGCGGACGTGCAGCTTCCCAGCCAGCTCCAGATGCGGGAATTGACGGATATCCGTGTCTCCCTCAAGGAAGCGCCCCAGATTTCCCCGGCGCCGTCCGCCGGCGCGCCTCCCAGCGTTCAAGTTCCCCGCGCGGTCATTTCCGATCCCTACTCAGCGTATATTCCGAAGCTGGAGGTGGGCGAGCAGACGACGCTGAATTTTGAGTTGCTGAAGGATGTGGACGCGCTCATCGTCGGGCTTTACTACAATGGCCGCGAGGCGGACCAGGAAGTCTACCTGGAAAAGGACCCGTCTGCGAACATTGTCAGCATGAGCTCGGAAGAGGTTTCGCTCGAAGCCGATCTGGGCGCGAGCGCCAGTTACAACTTGCACCTTGAGCAGTTCACCAAGTCGTCCAAGCCTTTTGCTCTGTTGACGCTCAACCTGCCCCCGGAAATCAATGCGGAATTCCTGGAGCCTTCGTCCGGGGCGCACCTTTCCCAAGTCCGTTTCCCGGAAGGCGTCACCATTCAAAACATCCAACTGAAGGTTTACTTGCCGGATAAGGTGGATAACCGGGTGCGGCTGGACCAACCCCTGAACTTCTGGGTGCTGGTAGTTGACCCGGCGCAGGCGGAACATATCGATCCGTCGAAGACGTACAGCGAAGGCCAGATTGCGGCGCTGAAGTGTGGCAAAGTCCGGTTGCAATTGCTCCCGCGCGGCATCGGGCAAATTGAGGTGACCGCCCCCAGCCTTTACCAGGAAATCGCGGCCGGTAAGAACGTGAGCCTGAACTTGACGGTGAAAAACATCGGCACGCGGGTGGTTCGCAATGTCCATATCTCCACGGAGAATCCATTGAACTGGCGGACGGTGGTGACGCCGGACACGGTGGACAAACTGGATCCGAACGAAGAGTCGGTGGTGAAGCTGCAAATCCTGCCACCGGCGGATGTGGGCTTGGGCGACTACGAAGTGCGAATCAAAACCGACGCCACCTCCAACAGCCGCAAGCTCCAGACGCCGGACCAGTCCGACCGCATTCACGTCATCACGCCGCCCAACCTTTGGGCCACGATTCTGCTTTGGGGTTTTCTGGTGATCGTGATCGGCGGAATCGTTTGGTTCGGCGTGCGCATGGCCCGGCGGTAAAGACGCTTCGACGGTGAGGAACAATGCCTACTCAGCCGATGTTGCAAGCCATTAACCTGACCAAGCGCTATGACGCGCACACGCTGGCGTTGGATCAGGTGAGTTTTGAGATTTATCCCGGCGAGGTTTTCTGTTTGCTGGGAGCGAATGGCGCCGGCAAGACGACGACCATCAATCTCTTTCTGGATTTCATCCCCCCCACCGCGGGTGAAGCCCGGATCAACGGCATCAACAGCCATCAGAATCCTCTGGCGGCCAAGCGACACGTGGCCTACGTTTCGGAAAACGTCATGTTGTATGGCAACTTTACGGCCCGGCAGAATCTGGACTATTTCGCCAAACTCGGGGGCAAACCCCGTTTGACCAAGGAGGATTACGACCGGGCGATGGGCGAGGTGGGGCTGAGTCCCAAGGCTTTCGACCGCCGCGTGAAGGAATTTTCAAAAGGAATGAGGCAGAAGGTGGGACTGGCCATTGCCCGGGTTAAGGATTCGCCCGCCATCCTCCTGGACGAGCCCACCTCCGGCCTCGACCCGAAGGCGGGAGCCGAGTTCATGGAGCTGCTCTTCAGGCTGAAGGCTGCCGGGAAGGCGATCCTGATGTCCACTCATGACATCTTCCGCTCGAAGGAAATTGCGGACTGTGTGGGCATCATGAATGAAGGCAGGATGCTGATGCAGAGAACGCGCGAAGAACTAGCTCACGAGGATCTGGAAAAACTCTACCTATCCTACATGGAGGGCGGGGCATTGCCGGTCGCATAGCAACTGGACTTCTTTAGAGATGGCTCTGGTTTGCGCCAGTGGATTCACCGCCCTGACCCGCACACCCTTTTTATCTACAGAAATTGTGGTATTTGCCCGCCGCGTCTTTTCCTATAAACTTCAAGAGCGCGCCAATCCCATTGCGGGCCGGCCTTTGAATGAAAAGGACAATGCATGTCTTTGGTTGATGTAATTCTAGGCAGGCCACTGAGCTCTGCAGAGGAAAGAGGCGAGAAACTAGGATCCCGCGCGGGGATTCCGGTATTCGGGTTGGACGCGCTCAGCTCCGCCGCATATGGCCCGGAAGCGGCGCTTACCTTGCTCATCCCTCTGGGTGTGGCGGGAGTTTTCTACATTATTCCCATCACCGCCGCCATCATCATCCTTCTGGCCATTGTTTACTTTTCGTACCGGCAAACCATCGAGGCTTATCCGACCGGCGGGGGATCATACACCGTCGCCCGGGAAAATCTAGGCAACTTCGCCGGATTGACTGCGGCGGCGGCGCTGATGGTCGATTACATCCTCACTGCCGCTGTTGGCATTTCCGCAGGCGTGGGCGCGTTGGTGTCAGCCGTGCCGTCACTTCAATCCCATACCCTGGGAATGTGCCTGATCATTCTCGTGTTCGTCACCCTGGTGAACCTGCGTGGAGTTCGTGAGGCAGGGCTGGTTTTCCTTGCGCCCACATACTTGTTCATCGTCAGCATGTTCATCACGCTGGGCTGGGGCCTGATCAAGGCGCTCCTCGCGGGTGGCCATCCCAGGCCCGTCGTTGCGCCGCCCCACATCAGCGCGGTCACGGCGGCGGTGGGCGCCTGGGTGCTCCTTAAAGCTTTCTCGAGTGGCTGCACTGCCATGACCGGCGTGGAAGCGGTCAGTAACGGCGTGAGGGCGTTCCGCGATCCGGTGGTAAATACGGCTCAGCGCACGCTCACCGCCATCATCGCTTTGCTGATCGTGCTTCTGGGGGGCATTGCTTACCTGGCGAATGCCTACCATATCGCCGCCACAGACCCTTCACGGCCGGGCTATCAGAGCATCCTCTCACAACTCATCGGCGCCGTAGCCGGGCGGGGTGTGTTTTATTACGTCACCATCGCCGGCATCCTGATGGTGCTCGCCCTCTCCGCCAACACTGCCTTTGCGGATTTCCCACGCCTTTGCCGCATGGTTGCGGAAGATGGATTTTTGCCCATCCCCTTTGTTCAACGAGGCCGGCGGCTGGTTTACTCGCAGGGAATTTATGTCCTGGCAATTGTCTGCGCCCTTCTTTTGATTATCTTCGGCGGTGTCACCGACCGCTTGATTCCCCTGTATGCGGTTGGAGCCTTTCTGGCTTTCACACTTTCCCAGGCGGGTATGGTGGCGCATTGGCTCCGCAAGGGCGGCGGCCGGAATGCGCATCGCAATATGTACATTAACGGGCTGGGCGCTCTCGCCACCGCCAGCACCGTCATCGTGGTAACGGTTTCCAAGTTTGTCGAAGGCGCCTGGATCACGACTTTGATCATTCCCGGGATCATTATCCTCATGTATTCCATCCGCAGGCACTACGACCGGGTTATCAGTGAGACGGCGGCGCACGATGCCCTCAGCCTGAAGGATCTGCAGAAGCCCCTGGTCGTTGTCCCCATCCTGAACTGGAACAAAGTTGCAGAGAAGGGATTGCGGTTTGCTATGACCATTTCTTCCGAAATTCAGGCAATCCATGTGGAAACCGGAGAACAAGGGGAACAAGAACAAGAAGATGACATTGCATCCCGTTGGAGCAAGTTCGTTCAGGAACCGGCGCTGGAGTCGGGCTTACCGGCCCCGCCGCTCGCCATCGTGAAGTCACCTTACCGTTTTGTGGTGAACCCCATTGTGGACTACATTGTCGAGCTTGAGAAGAAGAATCCGGACCGTGTCATCGCCGTCATCATTCCTGAATTGGTGGAACACCACTGGTATCAGATTGTGCTCCACAACCAGCGGACAAAGTGGCTGAAAGCGCTATTGTTACTCAAGGATTGTTCGCGCATCGTGTTGATCACCGTCCCCTGGCAATTGAGCTCGTGAATGGGCGCAAGCCGCGTTGCAATCGCCTTCCGGCGGCTTCCAGCCACCATCGGAACTGGGGTAGTGGCGCAATGGGGTTGCGGCAGCGGCGGTCTGTGACCGCCGAACTTGAATTCTCACCGATTTCCGCCGCTCACCGAGCGGCGCTACAGCAAACTGCGCCACTTCCGGAACCGGTCACGGGTTGACTGTTTCCCTAAATTAGTCATACTAAGTAAGGCCGGTTCAATAAAGTGGGGGAACCTCCGAAGGGCTTTTATCGTATTAAAATCATGAAGAAGCGGATAAGATAGAATGGCCGGGTTTGGGAATTGCCACCGTTCGTTGATCCGTTCTAGGTTCCCGATATTTGCGGGTTTGAGCCCTTTCACACCGAAGCGATCTTTTGGAAATTACGGTCACTGGACCAGTTGCGCTCCGCCGGGAGGAACGAGCCATCGGACTCATCCAAGTCACTGACTTTAACCAAACTGGCTGGCAGGACCCGGCCGCAGCACCGGAGCGGTCCCGGTGGTATTGTGAATGCCTGGAAGAGGGCGAAATTCTATTCTTTCCTCACACCCCGTTCATCCTGCCGGACAAGGACTGCGAATATTTGCGGAATGTGCGCCAGACGCGCTCCTCCCACTACAAGAACATTTCCTACCGTCCTGAAGAATCGCGCGTCAAGGGCTTTGACAGCCAGACGGCTACCCATGCGGATTTGTTCACGATTTTCCGGTCCTATTCAAACCGCGTCCGGGATTTTGTGGCCAGTTTCCTGACACCCTATTCGGTCCAGATGACCATGGATTATGCGAGCTTCCGCGCCATCGAGGAGGAGGGCCGGCCGCTTCCCACTCGTTTGCGGAACGATCTTCTTCACGTTGATTCATTTCCCACGCGCCCCTCCAAGGGCAACCGGATCTTGCGGGTTTTCACCAATCTCAATCCCGTTCGCTCCCGGGTGTGGCTGACGGGCGAAAAGTTTGACCAGATCGCGCACCAGCATGCAAAGCCGGCGGGCCTGCTGGAACTGGCGCGCGCGGCCCATTCTCCACTTGGCCGCCTTCGTTATTTTTCGGCGCAGATGGCGCAGACCCTGCGCCTGCCGGTGGTGGCGAGATCGCCTTATGACCGGTTCATGCACCGCTTTCACCACTACTTGAAAGCCAATGATGAGTTTCAGGATTCCAGTCCCAAGTCCCGCTGGGAGTTCCCGCCGTTTTCGACCTGGTTGGTTTACACGGACTTTGTTCCACACGCGGTCATCTCGGGCCAATACGCGCTGGAGCAAACCTTCATCATCCCTCGCCGCGCCTTGGCGCTGCCAGCTAGAGCTCCGATCAGCGTCCTCGAGCAAATCTGCGGAGCTCCTCTCGCCAATTGAATACTGACCGGCCTTGCCAGGAACGTGGACGCCAAGCTGGAACGAAAAATCGAGCCTCCGTTCGGACGGGACTGGCATCAAAGAGTATGTCGTCTTTTTTAGAGCTGGCGGTTAAGGGTGTAGTTTGCCACTACGGCGCTCAATATCTCCTTTCATCCGCCCCGAGCGGGACATCGTTGGGAATTCAAGTTTGGCGGGCCCGGACCGGCGGGTAAATTCTGACCCCCGCTAAAGTAATCAAGCTAGCCACTACTCGCAGGCCGTGGAGGTTGGTTATACTGATTCCGGGGCCTGAGAGTGGTTAGGCATCTGCTGGGGCGAACCTCGAAGCGGCCGCTTCCGGGCTTCAGGTAAATTCAGATCAACGGCCCGGAACTCCGTGCTTGCGGGTCGCGCATTTTGAAAGGGATGACGACTCACGATGAATCGATTAACCCGGTACGGCGCTGTCATAGCTTTTCTTCTTACCCCAGCACTTTTATGGCCGGCCCAAAATCTGCGTCTGAAGCCACAGTTGAACTATGCGCACAATAAGCACCAAGGCCCCCTGATTACCGGAGACGATATGTTCCAGGGCGCCGTCCCCGGCAAGCCGAATTACATCATCTTTTACGAAGAATTCTGCTATAACGCGAAGCGCATGGCCCAACGCACAGTTGACCTATACAACAAGTACAAGGGTCAGGTTAATTTTGTGATTATCGACTTCCAGTATGGCTGGTCTGACGACCAGAACAAGCTGGTTGCAAAGTATTTTCACCGGAACATCCCCCAGGTCACTATCCTGGATAGCAACCTGAAACCCGTATTTGACTATACCGGAGAAGCTCCAGAAGATACCCTGGATGGTTGGATCCAGTACGCCTTGCGCGCCTCAAACCCAAAACAGGGCCACCGTGTTTACCAGGCCTCTACCCATCCGGCAACTCCGTCTTCCGAAAAAAGCTCAGACCGGTGAGACTGACTTACCTGTGATTTCCTCCGAAGATCTACTTCGGTGGAGACGGGCCGAGGCACTGTGCCCTTCCGGTCCTGGATTAAGATTTCATGAATAATCCGGGCTAGCCCCAATACTATTCACTTAACAATTCTGATGCACTCTGCGACTTTAATTCGAACCTTCGGGCAAGCCCCGCGCGGGCGCAGCGGGAAGTTGCTCATCTTAC
>CALCEB010000113.1 GCA_937900045.1 uncultured Acidobacteriota bacterium | reverse complement strand
AATCCGCGACCGAGACGCCGTCCCGCCTCTGAGAATGCGCCGGATTCAGGTACAAAGCGCCTCACGGGGCCCCGGGTGTTGACGGTGACCGAGTTCGGCAGTCTCCTCCCGCACCTCAAGGAGCCGTATCGAACCATGGTCATCGTTGCGCAATGTCTCGGTCTGCGAGTTAGCGAGATCGTGGCATTGAAGTGGGGCGACTTTGATTTCCAAAATCTAACCCTCCTGGTGCAACGCAGCATTGTTCACGGTCGAATCGGTGCCGTGAAGACGGAATACTCGCGTGACTTCGTTCCGCTCGACCCGGGTTTGGCGTTCATTCTCCACGAGTGGCGAGGGCGAGCTTCGTTCAAAGGGGAAGCGGACTGGTTGTTCGCGAACCCGCGGACGGGCAGGCCTTACCATCAAGAGGAGATTCAGAAAAAGCCTCTCAGGAGAGCAGCGATCGCCGCTGGTATTGGGCCAGAGATAGGCTGGCACACGTTTCGGCACACCTATCGTTCGTGGCTTGACGCCACAGGCGCTCCGCTCAAAGTGCAACAGGAGCTCATGCGCCACGCGAGCATCACCACGACGATGAATGTATACGGAAGAGCGATGCCAGAAATCAAGCGCGAGGCCAACAGCAAAGTTGTCAGTTTGGTGTTGAAACAAGAAAAAAGGGAGCCGATTAGAACGGCTCCCCAAGCAGTTTCTTCTTAATGGGGGTTTTTGGGGGTTTGTGAGGTTCCCAAAAATCCAGCTAACCTTATGATTCCATTGGTTGCGGGGGCTGGATTTGAACCAGCGACCTTTGGGTTATGAGCCCAACGAGCTACCTGACTGCTCCACCCCGCGAAAACATTATACTGGCAACGGCCTTGAATGGCAAACAATCCGTGATGAGGGCTTTAAATTCATTCGACCGGCGGTTTTTCCGGAACCATTCTTTTCTTTCACCTGCCGGCGGCGGTTAGCCCTGCCGTCATCGGACATGGCTTTAATCCGTCAGACCGCGCATGGCCTGAAAAGATGGCGCCAAGAAAATACGTGTTTTTTCAGCGAAGATGACCGCGGTGGCTCACACCGGCAGTAGGCGGTCAATTGCGACATGGCGAATTTCATGTCCGGTCGCCGGACCACCCAGGCTCGAATTCAGTCGATTTTGGCCATGTTCACTACTATTGATTTCCAAGCAGCGGTTTGGTAAATTATATGCAGGGAGGATTGCAGCAGTTTCTCCCCGAAAACAGAGGGGCAGCATGCCCCAAGGAGCAATCAATGACGTCTCTGGAGATTACACCCACAGCCATCGAAAAAGTTAAAGCGATCATTTCCCAGCAGGAGCCTCATCCTCTTGGCCTTCGTGTCTCGGTCGTCGGAGGAGGATGCTCCGGCTTCTCTTATCAGATGAATTTTGAGAGTGAAGCCAACGCCGTTGACAAGACGTTCGACTTCGACGGCTTGAAAGTCATCGTGGACCAGGCCTCCCTGATGTACCTGAAGGGTACCAGGATCGATTACGTTGAGAGCCTTGCCGGGTCCGGATTCAAGTTTGAAAATCCAAACGTAAAATCGACCTGCGGCTGCGGCAGTTCTTTTACCGTCTAAGGTTTTTCTCCAGTCGTCCGCATCTTTCCCCGGCGTGACAGTTCATGTTGTCCGCCGGGGATTTTTTTGTTGAAACACCGGCGGCAAGCCCGGTGTAGACCCAACCGGAATCGTAGTGCGCATCTTCGCTTCGGGTTTTGAAGCAGCGAATCTTTGGAGCCAGAGACCCGGTGAGTCATCTTCCGTCAGTGTCATGACCAAGAAACCGAAGCGGATCAGTTTACTACACCTTGGATTCTTTCGATTTCCACCCGGGCACGCCGCTCCTCCGGTCCCTCCACTCTCTCAAAATAGCCTAGAGCTTCCTGAAGATTGCCTTCACGCTCATCGACATACCCGATCATCAAGTCCCGGTCGCTCGCTGACTTAAAGTCCACCAGTTCCAAGCCCGGCGGAGGCAAACTGGGACGCAATGCGTCCAGGAAGTGGGTGTTGATGGGGACGGAGTTATAGGGGAGGGCATTGCCGCGCGGCGTTTCATATTCAAGGTAAGGGAAAAAGTCTGTCGAGACAAAGTTGGCAGGCAGACCGGAAATTTTTGGCAAATATGAAAGCGCCCGCTGCATCGATGGACCGTAGAGCATCAACTCTCCCAGAAGCGACATCATGCTGGGCGTGTGAATGAAGTCTAACTCCCGGCGGATTGCCGGCTTGGCGTCAAAGTCTTCGATGGTCTGAGCATCACACTGAAGCGGTGAAGATGATGCGATCAACAGTCCCTGTTCGTGGCCCATGAAAAATGCAACATGCGGAAACACCCGGGCTGCAGTATTCAGGAGCACCAACAGGTCCTGTAGCCGCATGTGATGGATCTGCACCCATTGCTGGAGCACACCCAAGGAAGTCAGATGCATCCGGGTGAGCTCGTAAAACTCCTTGTTGTAGAGGTCAGCCTCACCGCTGATCCAGATTGAAGTGATTTCCAGCGTAATACCTGAATCCGGCGTGAAAAGCGCTGACTTTAGGATTCGAGGGGCCTGAGT
>CALCEB010000112.1 GCA_937900045.1 uncultured Acidobacteriota bacterium | reverse complement strand
AGCAGCCGCGTAACGGAAAAATACGTGAGTGAATTTATGAACCACTGTACTTAGAAACCAAAGTACGAGAAGTCCTTATGCTCTCAGATCCGCCTCGCCACCGGCGTCCATGCGGAAAGTGAGGCAACACATGGCGGAGGGAGAGGGATTCGAACCCCCGAGCCCCTTTCGGGGCTAACGGTTTTCAAGACCGCCGGTTTCAACCGCTCACCCATCCCTCCCGTCATTTATTCTAGCATAAGGAAATACGCGGCTGTGCCACATGGAGAATCAATCATCATCGCACGGCCCTGCGCATGTCGGTTAAACTAAAACACCGTGCAAATGACCAAAGGATTTAATCCCGGCTTCATGCTCAGTTCTTTCACCAAATCCTTGGAGCAAATCCATTGAACTGCGCCCTCCATTCCCTTGAAACGAAAGGCAATAAAGGATCCAAATGCTCCTTTTGGCTTGTTCTTTTGACCTTCGCATTGCGCGGAATGCCTGCCCCGGCGCAAATCGCTCCGCCCCTAGCACCAGAGGTCACGAATTCGCTTCCTTCAGTCACTTTCACCATGCCACTTGTCCCTGCTTCAGTCCTCCTAAAGAGGCTGGAGCAATTTCAGGGAAGTAATCTGGATCGTGAAAGTACATTAAGAACCATTTTTTCCCAGGCGGGTTGCTTGAAGGCAAATATATCGACCGTCGGAACCGGCACGCACCAACCCCCGGATGTCGTCTGCGCGCTTCCCGGCGAGTCCCCGGGGGAGATTATCGTGGGAGGTCACTTTGACTATGTGAAAGCGGGCGATGGAGTGGTCGATGACTGGAGCGGAGCCTCGCTCCTGCCAACTCTTTATCAGTCACTCTCAAAAACCCCGCATCGCCACACCTTTCTGTTCATCGGATTCTCCAACGAGGAAAAGGGATTGATCGGGTCAAAATATTATGTCGCGCGCTTAAGTCAGCAGCAAAAGGCTGGTATCCGCGCCATGGTGAATCTGGAATGCCTGGGATTGAATGACGCGGAAGTCTGGGCCCACCATGCCGATCCGCAATTGCTTCGCAAGCTGTTCCAAACCGCCCAGGCGCTCCGTTTCCCGCTGCCCATCGTCAATGTTGAAAGGGTTGGAACGGATGACGCTGAGTCTTTCCGTGAACGCCACTTGCCCACCATCACCATCCACTCCCTGACCCAGAGAACGGTGGGTATTATCCACAGCCGGAATGACCGGATCTCAGCCATTAACATGGGCTATTACTACGAGAATTACCGGCTGGTGGATGCCTATCTCTTGTATCTGGATCAGTCGCTGAAATAAGGGACACACAGGTCTCTCTGTTAAAGACTTCAACGGGCCTGTGCGAGGTGCGAAGAAACAACGTAAAATAGAGAACGGTAACGAAATGGCGCTGCCGGTTGGGTACGGTCCAGCTACTGAATGAGGTATTTCATATTTTTTGCGCTTGGATCGAGCCAACATCAGGCGGCCAGGCAGAAGGAAATTACAAATGGAAAAAGCTACGTTTGGCGCGGGTTGTTTTTGGGGAGTTGAGGAGACTTTCCGGCAGGTGCCAGGAGTGGCGTCAACCGCGGTAGGCTTCATGGGCGGAACGATGGAAAATCCCAGTTACCGGGACGTTTGCACTGATCGGACCGGGCACGCCGAGGTGGTTCACCTGGAATTTGACCCAGGCAAGGTTGCTTACGAGGACCTTCTCAAAGTCTTCTGGGAGAACCACGACCCCACGACGCTCAATCGCCAAGGTCCCGATGTGGGAACTCAATACCGCTCCGTGATCTTCTTCCACACTCCCGAACAGGAAACGGCGGCTCGGCTCTCAAAGGAAAACTTGGAAAAGGCCAAAGCCTTCAGGCGGCCCATTGTGACCGTGATTGAGCCTGCCTCGGAGTTCTACCGGGCTGAGGATTACCACCAACAGTATTTAGCGAAGCGCGGCCTGAGCCACTGCGCGACTTAGACTTAAATGTTAGGGCGCTCGATGAGCGGTGAGAGAACAGCAGGCGTGCCTCAGCCGGTAAAATCTGACCTTGGGTGCAATAAGAAGATGCGAGGGCGTGGCCGGATTACCGGATTTTTCCTCGCGCTGCTACGCGCCAGGAACCCACGACCTCTTCATTCTTCATCAGGAAGACTTCGTCATGCATGTTGACACACGTGCAGACATGATTCGGAATGATGGTCACCACGTCGCCCACGCGGAACCGGTGTTCGGACCGGCTGATATCCAGGTGCCCGTGCTCCTCATTCAGCTTGAAGACTGGGGCGTCCGGAGCCTCCGTCACGCGGCCATAGCCGGTTTTGGGCCCGAAGCTCAACAAATCGGACGAAAGCGTCTTCGATCCCGCATCGATCATGGCACGGCCTGGCACGGCCGTGGAAACAACCGTAGAAACGATGCGGGCCGCGCAATCCTCGAGCCTGCAGGCTTCCTGATAAAACGTATTCAGGTCGTTGTAGACATAAGTTCCGGGGCGAATCTCCGTGATGCCCGGAATCTGATGCGAGAGAAATGCGGAAGGGGTGGAACCGCCGGAGACAATTTCCACCGGCATGCCCGCAGCCTTGAAAGCCGTCAATGTCTCTGCCACTCGAGCCGCAACGTGCTTCGCCTCATCCTGTCGGGCCGCCTCCGGCCCGCTGAGGTTGCCAGGGTAAGTCATGAGGCCGCGAAACTTCAAGCCGGGAAGCTTCTCCACAATCCGAGCCAGATCAACGCAAGGCTGGCCCGGGGCAAGCCCGCAACGGTGCAGCCCCGCGTCAAATTCCACGAGGACTCCAACCGTAGCTGCTTGCGAGCTTGCAGCCGCCGAAAGCTCGCAAGCAGCCGTTTCCGAATCGAGCGAAAGGAGCAGGCTGCGGCCCTTGGCAAGAGTTGCCAGCCGCCTCAGCTTTTCTGCTCCGAGGATCGGATAGGCCACCAGAATCTCCGTCTCGCCCACACCGGCCATCACCTCTGCCTCGCCCGTCTTGGCTACGGTCAACCCCGTCGCACCGCGCTCCAGTTGCAGGCGGGCCACTTCGACCGTCTTATGCGTCTTGGTATGGGGGCGGAGCTTCAGTCCGTGGTCACGGCAGTAGCCCGCCATGCGGTCCAGGTTGCGCGCCAGAATGTCCAGATCGATCACCAACGCCGGAGTGGGCAACTCTCGAAAGTGCATGGGCTTCCCTTTCCTATTTACCGTTTCTTGCGCCGTTGCGGCACTCGAGCAATGCAATCAATTTCAATTTTGACGCTGGGCAACTGCACACCGACCGTGGTTCGCGCCGGAGGATTTTCCGGAAAGAATTCCATGAAGACTTCATTCATGGCCGCGAAATCTTTGAGATCCGTCAGAAAAACACCCAGGCGGACAATCTCCCTTATCGAGCTTCCCGAAGCATGAAGAATGGCTTCAATGTTCCGCAGGGTGCGGCGGGTTTGGCTCTTGATGTCACCCAGCTCCAACTCATTGGTTGCGGGATTCACTGGCACCTGGCCCGAAACGAATACCAAACTGTCCACGATGATGGCTTGCGAATAGACACCGCGGGGTTTTGGACCGTCACTGCTCCGAACGATTTTGCGCATCGCTCCTCCTGTTGAAATCGATCCACGCCCGGCTTCAATCCCACAGCGATTCTGCTGTTTCCCCGGTCGTGAAAAGTTTGTTCCCGGATTCTTCAGGCTCACCAGTATAATGGCTGGTCTTTCAGCCGTAAAGAACTCGGTGGTGTCTCAGTTTGTTTGCTGTAGCGGCGCTCGGAGCTTGCCCTGACAGGGAGCGCCGAACTTAGATCCTCAACGGTTTCCGGCGCTCCCTGTCAGGGCAAGCTCCGAGCGCCGCTACAGCAAACTGCTCCACTACCAAGAACTGAGCGCAGTTGCCAAATCGGCTCGATCATGAACAATCACTCCGAGACTCCCCGCGATAGCATGACTGGCGCGCAGAAGCCAGCCCGTGTCATCGGTTTTCCGGGATCTGTCTCGATCGTGGCGGGTACCATCATCGGGTCCGGCATTTTTCTGGTGCCGCATAACATGGCTCTGGTGCTCCATTCCCCTTCCGCCTTGCTTTCCGTATGGGTGATCGGAGGGACGCTCGCTCTCGCCGGAGCATTATCACTTGCGGAGCTTGGGGCCGCAATCCCCCAATCAGGGGGCGTCTACGTCTATCTTCGCGAAGCTTTCGGCAGGCTGCCGGCCTTCCTCTATGGATGGGGATTATTCCTGGTCATGCAGTCCGGCTCCATTGCTACACTGGCGGTGGCCTTTGGCATTTATAGCGCCGCATTTTTGCCCGTGGGCCCTGCGGGACAAAAATGGATCGCCTGTGGCTTGGTGGCTATTCTGACCGGTGTGAACATCATCGGGACGCGCCAAGGCTCATGGGTGCAAACCGCCTTCACCATAGCAAAGTTGGCAGGACTCGCCTTGCTGATCGTTTGCGGAGTTTTCTACCGGGCGCCGGGAAGGTCGTTGGGATTAACCCTGACAATCAGTTCGAACGCCGGTCTTAGCGCCTGGGGTGTGGCGCTGATCGGTGTTCTCTGGGGTTACGAAGGCTGGCATATGCTTTCATTCACGGCAGGTGAGGTGAGGAACCCTGCACGCAATTTGCCACGCAGCTACCTTTTGGGCACGGCGATTGTGGTCGCAACTTATCTGTTGGCAAATGTTGCCTACCTCCGGGTTCTGTCCCTGAACGGTCTGGCCCTTCACCAGCGCGTGGCCGCACAAACGATGGAACAAATCGCGGGCGCACGGGGCGCCTTGTTTGTGTCAGCACTTATTCTTTGCTCGATCTTTGGCGCGACGAACGGAACCATCCTGACCGGGCCGCGTGTTTACTTCGCCATGGCCGAGGACGGTCTCTTCTTTCCAGCGGCGGGTAAGTTGCATCCGCGATTTGGAACTCCGGCGCTTGCTATTGCCATTCAAGGGATCTGGTCCATGGCTTTGGCGGCAAGCGGGTCCTATGAACAGCTTTATACCTACGTTATTTTCTGCGCCTGGATTTTCTACGGTCTCGCAGTTGCAGGATTAATCGTCCTCCGCCGGCGGCGGCCCGAATTGGAACGGCCCTACAAAGTGTGGGGATATCCGGCGTTGCCTGCATTGTTTTGCCTATCCGCAATTCTTGTAGCATGGAGTACGCTGCGTGCCCGCCCCCACGAGTCGTTGGTTGGGATCGCAATCATCCTGGCGGGAGCTCCGGTCTATTTCACCCTCCGGCGGTTCTCCCGTCTCGCGTAAAAACCTGGACAGCCATTGTGCTATGATGGCTTTCCACGCCGCGAGCCCCTTGCAGCGCCACGATGTGAATAGCGGAATTGCCGTCAATAGATCATTGCAGCCGGAGATTGAACGGGTCCGCAACTGGCGTGGAAGGACCCGCAACTGTGCGACGCGCGCCGCATTCGGAGATTCAACAGGGCGCATGATGATTCAGGTGATCTGGAGCTGCATGGTCCAGCCCTAATGCGGGCCCTTTGATGGGATCGTGAGGTGCATCCGTGAAGACCAACGAAAACCCCACTGGTGGGACTATGAATCCGGGTGAGGCAGGCTCCGGCCCAAACCCCGGCTCAGCGCAGGCGGGCAGAAGATCCTTTCTGCTGACCATCCTCAATGTGGCCGCAGCGGGCTTGACGGCTATCTTGGCTGTTCCTTATATCCGTTTCCTCCTTTTCCCCATTTTCTCTAAGGGATCCAAGAAGCCCTGGTTCAGCCTGGGCGGCGCCGGGCAATTCTCTTCGCTCACGTCGCCAATTTCCCGTTTGGTGCCCGTGAAGATGGAAGACGGATGGCTTGAGTCCTCGGGCAAGAGGCCGGTTTATATAACGAAAGACGCGCAAGGCCAGGTGGAAGTGCTTTCCGCCGTCTGCCCGCACCTGGGCTGCACGGTGCAATGGAGCAGCGCAAAGAATCAGTTCCTTTGTCCCTGCCATGGAAGCGTGTTTGCGCCGGATGGCGCCCACCTTCTGGGGCCGTCGCCGCGCGGCATGGACTCGCTCCCGGTGAAGGTTGAGAACGGTGAGCTGATGGTGAAGTACGAGGATTTCCGCCAGCTCCAGCCTGTGAAAGAAGTAATCGGCTAACCTCAAGTGCGGAGCATTGAATATGTCCACTCAGCAGCCCATTCTCACTCCGCCATCCACGCCCGGTCCGGAAACGCGGCGCCGGGGGCGGATGTTCGATTGGTTCAACCAGCGGATTGGCCTTGAAAAGCTGCTCCATGAAGCGCTGGACGAGCCGATCCCTGGCGGGCCGCGGTTTGCCTACGTATTTGGGTCAGCGCTGCTGGCGGTCTTCTTATTGCAAATCGTGACCGGCGTGGCACTGCTCTTTTACTATGGTCCCACGGTCGACCACGCCCACACGTCCGTCGCCTATATCATGAAAGTAGTCACGGGGGGATCGTTTATCCGTGGCCTTCACGTCTACGGCGCGAGCGCCATGATCATCCTTTTGGTGGTGCACCTGGCCCAGACTTTTCTCTATGGCGCGTACAAAGGGCGGCGTGAGTTGCAGTGGGTTTCAGGCTGCATCCTTCTCTTCCTGGTCCTGGGTATGGGCTTCACCGGCTACCTTTTGCCCTGGGATGAGAAGGCCTACTTTGCGACCAAGGTGGGCACCAATGTGCCCTCCGAGATTCCGGTGGTTGGAAGCTTGATCAAGCGGCTGCTTCTGCGCGGCAACCATCTTGGCGCTCTGACGCTTTCTAGTTTTTTTGTCCTGCACGTGTTTATCATTTCGGGTTTGATTGTGCTCTTTGTTGTCATGCACCTTTTTATGCTCCGGCAGAGAGGCGCCGCCGGCCCCATCAATGAAGATCCCGTTGAACCGAAGCTCAAAACAGCACCCTTTTACCCCGGCCAAGTCGTTAAAGATTTGGCCTTTACAATCATCGTGATTGGCGCAATTGCCCTGCTGGCTCACTTCATCCCCGCCGATCTTGGTCCCCAAGCCAATCCTGCGAACACTCAATACCTTCCGCGCCCCGACTGGTACTTCCGGTTTCTGTTTCAATGGCTCAAATATTGGCCCGGTTCTCGCGTCATCATTGGGATGGGGGTGATTCCTGCGGTGATTGGCCTGTTTCTCGTCGCCCTGCCCTTTATTGACCACCGCCCGGAGCGGCGTCCCTTGCACAGGCCCATTGCAGTTGGCATCTTCCTGGCCATTTTAGCTGGCATTATCACGTTGGGTGTGCTCAGCTATTATGATGACAGTCACAATCCTGCCGTGGCCAAGCAGATTGCTCTCCAGCGCCAGGAGAGCGAGGAATTCATGCGCTCACCCTTTAAACCGGATGTCGAGGGAGGATCCCACGCCGAGTCGGCGCCCGCGAATCCGCTCATTGCGCAAGGAGCAGGTATTTTTCAGGCACAGTCTTGCTCCGCGTGCCACGGCGTGGGTGGCGCCGGCACGCCCATGGCGCGGAAGCTGGTGGGAATTTCCCAAAAGTATTCCCCGGATCAATTGGCTTACCTCCTTCAGCATTACTCTCCGGCAATGATTAAAGGCGGGATGCCAAAATTTCAGTTCAGTGATACGGACCTGAAGGCGCTGGTCACTTATCTGGAGAGTCTCCAGTAGCTCGCTGGAATGGCCCTGGAAACAACTGTCACTGACGGGGGGATGCGGCTCAGCAGCAAAGCTTCCTCCGGGCATCGGTTTCGGCAAACCTGCATCTTCCCATGCCACCTGCTCGAGTCCGGGATCACTACGATGCGGACGGTCATCGTTTGGTCGATCTAAAATTTCGGTCACGACTCAGCGGTGTTTCAGTTTGCTGTAGCGGCGCTCTATGAGCGCCGAATTTTATTTATCAACACCTTCCGGCGCTCATAGAGCGCCGCTACAGCAAACTGAAACACTACCCAGGACTCAGTCAACTGGACAAAAGTCCACATCTCCCTCACCGCGGGGAAGAGGGCTTGCCTTGCGCCGGAATCAAATGCCTTTAGTCTTCGCGGCGGGCCAGGGGTGTGGCCCACCGCGCAGGATGGTGGAATTACTTCTTCTTGGGGGGGACCACGGCGTCCTTAAACGCCTTTGCCAGGCGAAACTTTACAACCGTCTTTGCTGGAATCTTGATCGGTTCTCCGGTCTGCGGATTCCGGCCCATGCGAGCCTTGCGATTGGCCTTGACGGCCTTTCCGAGTCCTGGAATCACAAATTGCCCGCCACTTTTAACTTCTTTGGTTGCCAGGTGCGCGATTTCCTCGAGCACCGCATTGGCTGCCTTCTTGGGTATCTCAGCCTTCTCCGCTAGATGCGTCACCACTTGAGATTTTGTCATAATCTTCGCCATTGCAACTCCTCTCTTAGGGATTTATGAGACCCTCAACCGAAATTTAGTTCACAATGTATTCAAGAAAGTCGCGCCTGTCAAGGCATTTTTGCTGTTAGACCGTAAAAAACCTAATAAAAATGCGGTTTTGAGAAACCTCCCCGGCGGGTGGGACAGACGCGGCGCCGCAAACGCGATTGAAAACCTGTTCAAGCTTCGCTATATTTGTATCGAGGTCTACCGATGCCGATCTTTGAATACGAGTGCCGCGATTGCGGTTCAAAATTCGAGCAACTTGTTCAAACCCAGCAGGCTGATGTGTCCTGCCGCCAGTGTGAAAGCCCCCGCGTTGACCGCCTGCTCTCCGTTTTCGCGGTTTCGGGCAGTTCGGACCCAGCAGCGAGCGGAAAACCCGGACCCTGTGCCTGCGGTGCGCCGAGGCGCGGCATGTGCGGTGAATGATTCACAATCCCGCGGTCTTCCTTTAAATCCGGTTGCCAACCTGCTGATCGGCGCCTCAAGCTGGAGCGGACCTGGTTGGGCGGGACCGTTCTATCCGTCCGGCACGTCCCCTGCCCAGTTTCTGGGAGATTCCGCGCGTCATAACTCACGAAAAAGTACTGGCTGGGTGCGCCGCCGAGGTTCGGCAATTCCTTGCTGTAATGAATTTGCTTGGTGAGAAGCTTGGCCCGCTGCTCGTTCGGTTGCTATATTCCAATCGTCAAGCCTTTCGCGGACTGGATGAATTCCTGGCAAAACTTGTTCCCTTTCTGGATGCCCTTCCCTGCAGCCACCGCTTTGCGGTTGGGATTCGCTACCGGGCATGGCTCGCGGATCATAGTCCTGGGTTGGCGGCCCAGCGCCGGCCCAATGACCCCTTATGACAGCTCCAATTGGACGGGCGACCTTTGATCGCCGGGTTTTTTCTTCTTTCATTTCGGCGCCAAATAGCCGGCTACGTCTTTTTCAGATTGATACTGAGATGTTAATTTGGGAGATTTGAGACGGCAGAGTCATCCCATGCCAAAACCGGCGATTCGTCCCTTGCGCGCCATGAAAGAATACCGCCAATGCGAAGAGTTGCAGAGGGAAGTGTGGGGCGCTTACGCCGTGGCGGCGGAAGTGTTGAGCGTGACGCAGAAGAATGGCGGGGCAGTGCTCGGCGCGATGGTGGGCGGAAAGGTCGTGGGCTTCATCTACGCCTTCCTGGCGCGGCGCCAGGGCAGACTTCTGCACTGGTCTCACATGATGGCAGTGCTCCCTGAATTTCGCGACCGTGGCTTGGGATTCCAGATGAAACTCGCGCACCGGACGCTGGCGATTTCACAAGGCATTCAATCGATCGGATGGACTTACGACCCCTTGCAGAGCCGCAACGCGACGCTAAACCTCCAGCGTCTTGGGGCTGAAGTGATGGAATATATCCCCAACTATTACGGCCAGTTTCCAAGCCGCATCGAAAAAGGACTGCCCAGCGACCGGTTTGTGGTGAACTGGCGCATCGGCGCGAAAAAGGTGGAGAACCGGCTTTTGGGAAATCACCCCTCACCGGCTTGGAAGCCGGCTGCTCGCATCAACCAAACGGAGATCGATCCCCAAGGTTTTTTGACGAACAAGCGAGTCTATCTAAACCTCAACGATCTCCGGCTGCTGCTGGAAATTCCGCCTAACACGGATGCCATCCGTGAGGTTTCGCCGCAGCTTGGTCTGGAGTGGAGGACTGCAACGCGAAAGGCCTTTCAGCACTATCTTGGCGCCGGATACCGCGTCATCGGGTTCTATCCGCCCACGCGGGACTCAGAAGGCCGCTGCTATTATCTTCTTGCACGAAGACGAAAGGCTTGGGAATGACACCGGAACCTCCTGGAGCATTGTGATGTTTATGGCCGAATCTGCTATTTCAGAGGTTATTTTCAGCCGCTTATCAAATGTTGAGGAATGGATTGAAAAGCAAATCCGGGAATTGGAGAATTCTCTTGACCTTGCGGTTTACCGTTTCAACAGCCGCAGACTGTATCGCGCGCTAAATGAATCCGCAACGCGTGGAATTAGAGTCCGGCTGATCATTGACCGGAATAAGTACGAGGAGTCTGGTTCCATCCGTGAGCTGATCGTGCGCCCGCGGTTTGCAGTACGATTGGCCTACGGCCGCCTCGGCCCCGGCTCCAAAATGCATCACAAGTTCGCAGTGCTGGACGCCAAGGCAATTCTGACTGGTAGCTACAATTGGACTTCGGAATCGGAAGATCAGAATTTTGAAAATCTCGTTTTGCTGCGCGATGCTTCGCAGGTTGCTTCCTACCTCGAAGAGTTTGAGGCGCTGTGGCCCGGCGCCAAGGTGATCGGGGAATAATAAGCGCCTCTGGTGTTGTGCCAACCTCCGTTGGAATTGTTTGCCATCAAGAAAGAAGAACAAATGGCCTCTGAGAAGCTTCCAAAAGTTAAGTCTGCCGGTGAGCCGCCTTACAACTTGTACCTGATGCGCCATGGCGATGCCAGCGAAGCGGAAGGACCAGGAATTGAATCGGATGCGAAGCGGCCGCTCACGGCGGACGGCAAAATCAAGATGAAGGAGATTTGTCGCGGCCTGAAACGCATTGGCGCTGAGTTCGATTGGGTCGTAACGAGCCCATTGGTGCGCGCCGCCGAGACCGGAGTGGTGGTGGCTGGGGCCATGGACGAACAACCGCCGCTGGACCGGTGTGATGCTCTGGCGCCCGATGGGTCGCCCGACGACCTGTTGGTTTTTCTGGCCGCCCACCCCGAGCGTAAGAACGTGATTTTGGTGGGCCACGAGCCAGACCTCAGTCTGCTCGCTGCACGTCTGATGGGGGCGGGGCATCACGCCAATATGGCATTCAAAAAAGGTGGATGCTGCCTGGTCCGCTTTGATGGATCGCCCTCCAAAGGGCTGGGCTTGTTGACCTGGTGGCTCACGCCCCGGGTGTTGCGCAAGCTCGCGTCATAAGCAGGCAATCTGGAGATTAAAGCCTAACCCGGCATCGCCGGGACCAAAACGGGCGTATCCGCTCACAACGACTGGACGCCGTCATTCCCGGGAAGCTCGTTCCCGCTAAAGCGGGAAGCGGGAATCCACGCTCGATACATATGGGTCGCAATATTCTGCCAGAAAACATCAGAATCTTACGGCGTAGGTACGCCAATACTGCGACAGGAACTTGACCTCTTCGGAGGCGTGTGTTAGGTTCAGCCGATTGAACTGAGTCCCATCGGCGGGATGGTGTCATGGCGGAGATTTGGAAGATCGATGGTTCGCGTCTCGAAGCGGCGCTCGAATACTCGGTCCGCTTGATCCAACGTGGCCGGGTCGTGTCCTTCCCTACCGATACGTTTTACGCGCTCGGAGCGGACCCGTTCAACCTTGCGGCGGTCAGCGAGGTGTTCCGCATCAAAGGGCGAGCTGCGAATCGCCCACTACCTCTTCTTGTCTCATCGCTTGACCAGGCTGCGGACCTTACCAGTAACCCTCCCGGCTTGTTCTTTAGACTTGCCGCAAAATATTGGCCTGGGCCTCTGACCTTGGTGGCGCCGGCCTCGCAGTTGATTCCCTACAAGGTGACGGGCAATACCGGTAAGGTCGGGTTGCGCTGCCCCAAGGCTTCGTTTGCCCTCGCATTAATCAAGGCTGCGGGCCGGCCGCTCACCGGCACCAGCGCCAACCTCACCGAGCAACCGGCCTGCAGCACCGCCGCCGAAGTGGATGGCCAGGTCGGGCGCGATCTGCCGCTCATCCTCGACGCCGGACCAAGCGGCGGTGAACTGGCCTCCACCGTGGTCGATCTCTGTGGGGAGTGCCCCCGTGTTCTGCGTCCCGGACCGATTTCAGAAGAAGAATTACAGGAGTTTTTCGGCTGAGCCGTCTGTTGATCCGAACTGCTGTTCTGGCCGTACTTGTCGTGGCGGTGATCCTGGCCGCGCGGGCTGAACGGTCGCTCTACCATTCTGTGCGGCGGGCTGCCCACGCGGATGAAGCGAGCCGCGCCGGCGCCATCGTGGTGCTGGGCGCCGCGGAGTACAACGGCAATCCATCCCCGGTCTACCAAGCCCGCCTGGACCACGCCTTCGGTCTGGAGGAAGAAGGACTGGCGCCACTCGTAATCACCACGGGAGGCAGCGGCGGCGATCCCCATTTCACCGAAGCGGGCGTGGGCCGCGATTACTTGATCCAGCAGGGCATGGCGGCAGAGAAGATCCTGGCGGCGCCGTCCGGGTCCACAACCCACCAAAGCGTCAAGGCGGTGGCTCGCCTGTTGGCCCGCCGCCACATCCAAACGTGCATCGCGGTCAGCGACGGGTTTCATCTCTATCGCGTCAAAGTCATGCTGGCGGCCTTGGGAATCAAAGCGTTCGGCTCGCCGGTGCCGAACAGCTCGATTGAAAATGACCCTTTCCTTCGCACACTTTATTCTTTGCGCGAATGCCTGATCTTGAGCCTGTGGCACTTGGGGTACAAGGGATAGTCACATGATGAACTCCGGGACTGGTTAATGGTATTCATGGAAAGTATGGAGTAACATAAGTCGAATGGCGAGTTTGTTACAACTCGACTGGAAGTCGTTTGCAAACGAGGCGCGAGTGCGCGCCCTGCTTGGGGATTTCGTCGAGCATTACAAGGGCGTCAACCCAGTCCTCTTCCCGGGCAGCCAGCTCGCATTGGGGGTCTGGTATCAACGAGAGCCGCAGAACGAAACACAGCATCTCCTCATGTTATTCACGGGCCCGCCGATGAGCCGAGTCGAGATCGCGCAGCCCGGCCAACCGCTACTGTGGAAGATCGGCCACGAGGGCCCACCCTTCATCGAAGTTCATTGGACCTCCGTACAACACTTCGAACAATTGCTGGCTGAGAACCCGCAGTCTGTAGCAATCTACAAGGATAATTGCGAGGTTCTCTATTACCAGAAGGACCTGCTGCCTGAGGCGATCCTGGACGCCTTCCGAATCCGGCGAGAACCCGACGGATTAATTAAAGGTTGGTACGTAGCGACGACGGAATTTCCCAAGACTGTCATCCCCGGCAGTCTGCTTCAGCGATACGCCCAATATAAGTACCAACTCGGATTGGTGAAAACATTTGAGTCACCCGACTTTGATCATTGCCGGGGGATGATCCACGAAGAATACGGCCAGGCGTGGCTTCCTCTTTCCCCGGAAGGACTGAACGTCCATACCTTTTACACCGATTACCTGGACAATAAGCCCGGCTATTTTCTCCTCGAAGGCGGCTCAATTTACCGAATCGAGAAATTTGAGGTGAGCAGAAAACCCGAATACTCATCCATGGTTCTTCAAAGGCTGCCGGATGACCGATACCCTGAAGTCTATCTGCGAGCAGTGCGGTAATATTGTCAACCCGCAGCTTGACTTCATCCCGCAACGACTCAACCTTTACCGTACTATCATCGAAAGGGACCTCAAGCAGTTGGTTTTCGCTGCATCGCTTGAAATGGACAAAGCGGTCGTATTGCTTGCTGGAAGCATCTTTGAAGCCGTCCTGCACAGCTTTATTCAAGCTCACGCGATAGACATCGAAATTGACCGCGCGGGCGTTCCTTTCAAATTCGATCCGGAGTCCAGACTCCAAAAGTGTGTACACATCATGAAAGTGTATTTCGCGCGTAAAATCCAAAACTTAGATCTCTTGGACTCCATGGCACGCGACCGCAACCTCGTCCATATAAATCAAGAGATCAGCAAGGATCCCGACGCTTGTTATCGGGCTTCGCGTGAAATGATCCGACAGCTTAATCTCCTCCTCATGGACCTTGCAAATTACTCCCGGCGGCCATAATCTCCGATCACTATTCGATTAGCTCCCGCAAGTCTTCCCCAAGACCACGGATCGGCACGCGCCGGTCACCCGCAGCAGGTTGCCGGGCAAGCCTTGCAG
>CALCEB010000111.1 GCA_937900045.1 uncultured Acidobacteriota bacterium | reverse complement strand
GCGTTGTGTACACGGGACCGCTGTCCGACGCTCAATCTTTCGTCGACGGGCTCAATTCCACCGGAGGATGGTCGCAACTGAAGTTCATGCCTACCGGGAAACTGGAGTTTAATGGGGCTTTCGGACAGGATTTTTCAACTCCGCCCAAGCTGGAATACAATGGCGAGGGAGTGGTTTACCAGAACGCCCTGATCGGAAGAAATCAGAGTTTACTCTTCAATAGTATCTACCATTTGCGGTCGAACCTCATGCTCTCGGTCGAGTACCTTCGCTTGCGAACCGCAGAAACTCAGCCGGGCCTTTTCTGGGCGAACCAACTGAGCTTGAGTGCAGCAGCTTTATTCTGAGCACTTGAGTTCGAACCCGGAGTCTTGAACGTATGAATGAACGGCAGACCCGACGCTGCTGGCTATGGTTGCTGGGGTTGGCCCTTGCCCCCGGTATTTTGCCCGTTCAAGGAATAACGGTGCGAGGCCAGATAACCCTGGTCCCATTGAACAAAAAGAGCCGGGCAGCCGCCAATACAAGAGCCGTAGTCTGGCTGACTCCGCTCAAGACGGCAACCACGTCTTCAGACATTCAAAGCAAGCCGGCGGCGGGGCGATTCCGGTTAGTTCAGAAAAACAAGCGATTCACGCCGCACATTCTCGTGATCCCGGCAGGCTCCACGGTTGAGTTTCCAAACGATGACCCATTTTTCCACAATGTTTTTTCGCTCTTTCATGGCAAAAGATTCGATCTCGGATTGTATGAGGCTGGAACGAGCCGTGCAGTCCGGTTTAACGAGCCTGGCATTTGCTACATTTTCTGCAATATCCACCCCAAGATGAGCGCGGTCATCTTCGTCATGAAGACTCGCTATTACGCCATTTCCAGCCCTACAGGCCAGATCATAATCAGCGGCGTCCCGCCTGGCCGGTATCGGCTGAGCATTTGGGATGAGCATTGCCTGCCCGATGCGCTCAGGGCCCTTTCACGGGACGTAACCATCTCCCCTTCGGCGTCTTCCTTGGGAAACATTCGCTTGCCCCAATCCGGCGACCTTCTGAGTAAGCACAAAAACCTGTATGGCCGGGACTATGACCCCGGCGCCTCTGCTTATCCAAATTACAATCAGCAATGAACCCCGTGACGCCCCGGCAGGCCATTTAAAGAGCAAGATAAGAAAAAACTTAAAAAGCCCACCACCAATTGGCCCCGGAGTTGCATCTCCATAGCCTGCTGATAGCTCTCGTTCCAGAAGATTCGGCGGACTATGCGCAATCCTGGACGGGACAAGGCACAGTTCATCGCAAAAGAGTGCGGAGAGCCTGAAACCATGAAGGTTGTAATCCTTGCAGGTGGATACGGAACACGTCTGGCAGAGGAAACCGAGATCAGGCCGAAGCTCATGATTGAGGTTGGGGCGCGGCCAATCCTTTGGCACATTCTCAAGCACTTTTCGCATTTTCGACATAAGGAATTTCTAATCGCTCTGGGTTACAAGGGTGAGTTCATCAAAAATTACTTTGTGGACCAAGTGCGGTTGAACGGGGACATGACGATTCGCCTGTCGCAGGGTGAGGTGCATCAGCTCCGCGGCAAGATTGAAGATTGGATCCTGCATCTCTTGGATACGGGCCGGGAGACGAACACCGGAGGAAGGATTCGGCGGCTCGAACGTTGGCTCAATGACGGAACGTTCATGATTACTTATGGCGATGGTGTGTCGAACATCGACCTGGCTGCTCTTCTGGAATTCCACAAGTCCTGCGGCCGGCTCGCGACTGTCACCGCCGTCCGTCCACCGGCCCGTTATGGCGGATTGGTGTTTGACGGAAATCTGGTGGCCCGGTTTACCGAAAAACCACAAGCTGGAGAAGGCTGGATCAATGGCGGGTTTCTGGTCTGTGAGCCGGGCATCCTCCAATACCTGTCCGATGATAGCTGCAGTCTCGAATCCAATGCCCTCGAAAACATCGCGGCTGACGGGCAACTTGCCGCATATAAACATTACGGTTTCTGGCAGTGCATGGATACCCTGCGCGACAAGGCTTTGTTAGACACCCTCTGGAAAAGCGGCAACCCGCCCTGGCGAGTTTGGGAGGACGCATGACCCGGCGCAGCGCGTGGCAAGGACGTTCCGTCTTCGTGACCGGCCACACCGGTTTCAAAGGCTCCTGGCTAACCATCTGGCTTCGGCATCTCGGCGCCCAGGTGACCGGGTATTCCCTTCCCGCCCCCACAGAGATCAATAACTTTGCCGCATCAAACGTCAGGTCTTTGTTAAGAGCTCACCATGAAGCTGACGTGCGGGATTACCGCCAATTACAAAGAGCCATCGAGGAGAGCCGTCCGGATGTCATTTTTCACCTCGCGGCGCAAACGCTGGTGCGAGAGAGCTACCGCGACCCCCGCCAGACCTTTGAAGTAAACGTCATGGGCACAGTTAACGTTCTTGAGACTGTACGCCAGCTTAACCGGCCGTGTGTAGTAATCGTGGTGACAAGCGATAAGTGTTACGAAAACGGCGGAGAAGCTACGCCCCATTCTGAGGCAGACCCCTTGGGAGGCCACGATTCTTACAGCGCCAGCAAGGGTGCAGCGGAAATCGTCACTGCGGCCTACCTGCGTTCTTTTTTCCCGCCAGAAGAGTTGGCAAGTCACAGCATCAAAGTCGCCTCAGTCCGGGCGGGAAATGCCATCGGCGGAGGAGACTGGGCCAATGACCGCATCATTCCGGACACGGTTCGCGCCCTTCGGGTACAACAACCGGTTATGCTCCGTAATCCACGCTCGATCCGGCCCTGGCAGCACGTTCTTGAGCCGCTATCCGGTTACCTGATGCTGGCCTCACGTATGCTCACGAGCAATGTTGCCGCTTGGTGTGACGGTTGGAATTTTGGTCCTCATGCTTCGCAGGACGCGACCGTTCAGGAATTAGTCGATACCTTTCTCCATGCTTGGGGCGACGGGCGTTGGCAAGATGGAAGCGAAGGGCAGCAACCTCATGAGCAGAGCGCCCTGCGTTTGAGTACGGATAAAGCCGCGCGGGAACTCGATTGGCAACAGCGGTGGGGATTTAGCGAAACGGTGAGACGAACTGCGGATTGGTATCGCGGTTTCTATTCAGCGTCCAGCCAGCCTGCTCTTCACCTCTGTTTGCAAGATATCAATGCCTATGAATCGTCACTCTCGGACGGGACCGGCTCGAAGCAGCTTGAATACTCCAAAGCCTGACCGCGCCGGGTGCAGGCCGTTGCGCCCCTTGAAGACCCAACATGATATGGAGAGCCAGATGGGGTTGAAAGGCGAAGATAACCGATGAGCGATACCTTTGTGTGCCGGGCTTGTTCCAGCCCAAACTTACAGACCGTGCTCGACCTGGGCAAGACCCCATTGGCCAACGGGCTCCTTAGTCAACCGTGCCTCCAGGAACCGGAGCCCCAATTCCCTTTAGTGCTGGTCTTTTGTCCCGAGTGCAGCCTGGTGCAAATTACCGAAACGGTGCCTCCCGAGGTTCTTTTCCGGAATTATTTGTATTTTTCTTCCTTTTCGGACGCCATGCTGCGCCATGCTTGCGAGATTGCTCAGCGGACTATCAGGGCGAGCATTCTTAACGGAAAAAGCCTTGTTGTGGAGATCGCCAGCAATGACGGTTATTTATTGCAGAACTACCAACGGGCGGGTGTCCCGGTTCTCGGCATCGAGCCGGCGGTAAACATTGCGGAGGCAGCTAAAGAACAGAAGGGAATCCCAACGATCGCGGAGTTTTTTGGCCTCGTCTTGGCGCGGCAACTCAGGGCGGCAGGGTATCAAGCCGATGTGGTTCATGCCAACAACGTCTTGGCGCATGTCCCCGATCTGCACGGGTTCATCGGGGGTCTCCGTTTGATGCTGAAGCTAAGGAGGCGTAAATAAATAAAGGTAGCATCCTGGGCTGATCGTTGTTATGCTGC
>CALCEB010000110.1 GCA_937900045.1 uncultured Acidobacteriota bacterium | reverse complement strand
CTCCAACGTCTTGCGCCACCCCGCTTGCTGGCTGTCATTGATCTCACCTAAATACAGCACCCGCCGCTGCGCCACTCGCCCCGACCGCAAGCGACGGCTCTCCTCCACGCTCCAATAGCGGTGCTCCTTGCCGTCCTTGAATCGCCGATGGCTTCGCAAAAACATCTTCTGCGGCCATCCTGTCAGTAACGATCCCACCTTGTAAAGGGGGCAGGTCTGCACTACAACCGCTTTCCGAGAGGGCCGATTGATGGACAAGGAGTTCGACCTGTGTAGAGGCCAAATCCCGCTCAAAATAGCTCCCAACTGCGAAAGTTGGGTTAGCTTCATCTCAAGGGTGCTCCAGGAGGCCCAGGCGAGCGGAGCCGGAACCGGCAAAACTTGCCTGTGTGCCCGCTTCGCAGCGTTTATGAAGAAGCTCTTAATGGGGTTCATCATGGGGCTGAGCGATATGATCGAGCAGGATCAGGAGATGGTCTTCAGACAGGATGAAAGCCCGCTCCATCACATGGCGTAACTCACGGACATTTCCGGGCCAAGTATAACTCTGCAGTTCTTTCAAGGCGGCGGCGGAAATCGACTTCGCAGGCGTTTGCGATTCCCTGCAGAGATCCCGGAGGATTGCCTCCGCCAAGGCCTGGATGTCCTCTGGCCTTTTTCGCAGAGGAGTGAGAAAGATGGGGAACGCGGCGATGCGGTAATACAGGTCCTCGCGGAATACCTTTTCCTTAACCTTGTGTGGAAGGTCGGCGTTGGTGGCGGCAACAACCCGGACGTCCACGCGGACGGTGTCTGAGCCGCCAAGCCTTTGCACCTCGCCCTCCTGCAGGAATCGCAAAAGTTTAGCCTGCATACTCAGCGGTAGGTCACCGACCTCATCCAGAAAGAGAGTTCCCCCGTGCGCCGCATGCACACGGCCGAGGCGGGACTGGAAGGCTCCGGTAAAGGCGCCACGGGCATACCCGAAGAGCTCAGCCTCGATGAGCGTTTCCGGAATGGCGGCGCAGTTGACGGTGATGAACGGTTGCTTGGCGCGGCGGCTGAGCAGATGAATACCCCGGGCTACCAATTCTTTGCCGGTTCCCGTCTCGCCGGTTACCAGCACGGTGGTTGTCCTGGGAGCCACCAACCGCGAGAGCCGGTAGACCTGTTGCATGGCTGTACCGTAGCCAATCATGTCCGGGAGCGGTTCAATCGTCTGGCCTGGAGTGCGAGCCACGCTGTGCTGTGCGACCGGCCTGACATCGGGAGGCAGGCCCACGGGCGCTGGCAATGCCCGCCGCGCAGGAGCGGAAGGTTTGTCCTCTCCGGCGTGTTCCTCCAAGCCGGCTAGGTGATCAATCAACTGCCGTAAGGGCGGCAAGTCAATGGCTGAAGGATCGGTCAAGGTGGCGCCGGTATCGGAATCAAAAACCACCACTTCAACCTGCGGATGGCGCTTCTTGACGATGCTCAGCAGTTCGGGCACGTCGAGGTCCGGCAGCCATCGGTCCAGCAGAAGCGCACCCCACTCGCCGGATTCGAGCATGGCCAACGCCTCCGCCCCGCCTCGCGCCTCTTCCGCGGAACAACTGAGCAGGCGATAGCTTTCCAGAAGCTTTTTCCGGAAGTCCCCGTTGGGACTGGCTATGACGGCATTGGTACAACCTTCTTCAACCGGGCCGACGGCACTCGATCCCATATTCGATTTTCCTCTCTGGCTGAATACTTCTCCGCTTGCCAGACCCTCGTTTTCAAGCCGGGATCAGTCTGGCTGGTCATTCATCCCGATGTTCCAGTGGAAAAGTCATGGTGACCTGCCATGCTGCCGTTTCGGTGATGGCCACTTCGAAACTCCCGCCCGAGGATTCGGCAACCCACCGCCCCAGCACCCAATCCGGATCCTTGGGGTTGATGATGGGCATTTCTCTGGCAGAATCCGGAAGAATTGCGGAAGGGACTCCGCCCGATAAATGGCTCTCCGAATCTACGCAATCTACGCAGAGAACCACCGAAGCCATGCCCATTTGCGGTTTCAGGCTGACCTTCAGCAGGCTAGCGGTTCCTCCAATGTCCAGCATCTTTTGCATCAAGCGTGAAAAAATGAGTTGCAACCGGCGTCCTTGGACACGAACCGAAAGGGGCGGCAAACCCGAAAATTCAATCCGGCTCCCTTGGGATTCCGCCGCCGGAGCCAAATAGTCGCAGAGCCGCTTCAACAGCTCATCTAAGGAAACGGGAAGGACTTGCTTAGGATCAGGGACAGGTCCCAAATCTCTGAACATGATCATACATGCCGTGACGCGGTTTATCTCGGCAAGAGACCGCTCGATCAGGTCCCGGGACTCCCCAACATCCGGTGGGCAGGAAGCGGCCAACTCGAATTCACCCATCAGGACGGTCAAGGGTTGACTCAATTCATGAACGAGTGCGGAAAGCAGGTCCAATCCATTCAGTGGAGTGAGAATCGTAGGACGTTCCTGCGCCACGTTATGAAGTACGGTTTTCATGGGTCCTTAACCATGCCGTTTCAATAAATGAAACGGAGTGAAAATGGAAGGTCAAATCTACACAGGGTACCATAAGTCAGCATAGGTCATTTGTTGTGGCGCCGCTTTATGAGCAGCGAAATACGCCGGTCGCAGACCGGCGCTACAGTCTTGGATCGCCGCCGACTCACTTCGTTCTGTGTAAAAGGCCCCCTTGCTAAATCCGGCGTTCAAGGGGCGGCACGCCAGCCGAGGCGCCGACTCCATTCCTATCTCCAAACTTCTTGCCAGCCGCGCACCCGAAATGTCGAGGAGGTAAAGGACAGGTCTAAGCAACCAGCTTGCTCCGTATGCTTCAGAATCTCCCTCAAGCCGCTGCGATCGACCAAGGTCAATCTATTTTTCACGTCCCACCTAACTACTTGATTCTAAATAAAATGCTTAACTTTTCCCCTGAAATCGGAGTATCTTACTTATAATACAGGAGTTATTCGATTTCGAGTGGCTGTGCCCAGTGGCTTTGGATGGGTTTGGTCCTCGAGTCGTCCTTTGTTTTCAATCGAGTTTGGGTTTGTCCCCTCAACAATCTTTTTGCGTTGCAAACGGCTTTACCGCTACCCTCCGGTAGCCCTTGTAATGGATTCCCGCTCCCCGCTTTCGCGGGGACAAGCTTCGCGGGAATGACGGCTACCTGTGGACTCCTGCTTTCCGGGGATGACGGCCACCTGAGATGGCTTCCGCGAATACGGAGATTGGCATGAGTCATTTGGGAGTCTCATTTTGGCTCGAACGTGAAAGAATATTTACCATAAACTATACGATCGGTTTGTCCTGGACAAGCCTATTCGGGTTCTGCCTGCTACTCCAAACCCAGAATACCCATAAGAATTTGCGAACCATGATCGGCCGGACCGGGCTTGCCCGGGATTATACCGGAAGAGGATTTTGGCGGTTTTGTGGGGGATCGCTCTCTCCATTTTCTCCTTTAGATTGATCGGCCTGTGGGCTGGCTTCCTTGCGGCCCATCCAATATCCCGATCCACGAATGGTATGAATCAAAGGAACTCCAAAGCCTTCGTCGATCTTTTTGCGCAGGTGATTGATGTAAACGTCGACGACATTGGTCATGGTATCGACAGACAGTTTCCAACCCTGGTCGAGGATCATGGCCCGGGTCACGCATTGCCCTGCATTTTGCATGAGGAATTCGAGCGGCGCCAATTCCTTGGGCGTCAACTCAATGGGCTTTTCCCCACGCCGCACTTGGCGCTCCACGCGGTTGAATTCCAGGTCCTCTACCCGCAGGATTACGTCTACCGGAGCCCCACTGCGCCGCAGCAAGGCCCGCGTTCTAGCTGCTAACTCCGAGAAGGCAAAGGGTTTGGGTAGATAATCGTCGGCGCCAAGGTCGAGAGCCTTTACCCTTTCCTCCACCTCACGGCGGGACGTCAAAGCCAGAACCGGAAGCCCCTGGCTGCGGGTCCGCACGGACTTGAGGACTTCCAACCCACTGATTTCCGGCAGGTTCAGGTCAAGGACGACGAGATTGTATTGACGCTCTCCAAGCAGAGCTAAAGCTTGGCGGCCGTCCAACGCCACGTCCACTTCGTAATGCTCGGCCTCAAAGCTCTTTTGGAGGAATCCCGCAACCGGTTTTTCATCCTCAACAATGAGAATCCGCATGATTGAGAAGTAGCAAAGCCACCCTGCCAGCCTCTGGACCTTCGCCAGAGAATGGAAACAGGGACAAAACCCTCGCAATTCATCCTGTTTCTAATCAAATGGCTATGACAATGAATAATAACTAAAAATAACACAAGAAGAAAGAGCTAATTCACATCACGGGAAAGCATGACGGCTGCCGCTTGTTACCTTTGGAAACGCGAAGGGCGCCGAAGAGCGGTAATGAATGCAGAAACCCGCCATCGAAGGCTTATCTTCGTGGGTCCTGCGATGAGGCGATGCTGAATCCGCCGGGTTTCCTTTGGGTACTTCGCACGGACGGGCTTGGCGCGTGTCGCCAGCTCCTCGGCCTCAGCCTCCCTTCCCAACTTTCGTAGCAGCCTCGCGTAGTTCTCCAGTGCATCTGCCAGGAACCAGGGAGTTATCTTTGCCCAAACCTCTTCCGTAATCTCGATCGACCGCCGGCGCAGCGGTTCGGCCTCCGCATACTTTTCCTGATCCTCGTAACACTCCGCCAAGTGGCTGAGTGCGGTTACCAATGGGGACCGCACATTGCGAATGATACTATTAAGAACACGGCGCTTCCACATCAAGCGCTTCCACGGCTTCAGGTAATATGCCGTCTTGAGTGCCGCAGTTTTCTCAACTGCCAGTAGAGCCCTCCGGTAAATAGCCTCGGCTTCCACGTACTGTCCCCTTGCGCGATGTAGAGCTGCCAGGTCATTAAGGGACTGAATGGTTGATGCGTGCTCCGGGCCGCAGTATCTCTCCGCGAGAGCGACCGCCCTCTGGTAGAGTTCCCCGGCGGCATCGTACTTTCCTTGATCCTGGTAGAACTTCGCAAACTCGTTCAGGTGGTATGGCAGGGAAGAGTTGCGCCCCGGCTCTGCTTTTTCGAGGATCTCGAGGGCCCGTTTGAAGAGCGGCTCAGCTTCTGAATATCGCTGCCGCGAGGTATAAAACTGGGCAAGCTGGCGGGAAGCGCACATCAGGGGTCCGCGGTTAGGCCATAACTCCGCCTTCTCCGTTTCCGCAAGGGCTGCCTTCAAGCACTGTTCAGCTTCCGCGTCTCTGCCTTCCTGCTCATAGAGCCGAGCCATGCTTACATAGCCTGCATGGACGAGTGTATTGCGGGCCGGAGACTGCTCCATTTGTGCAAGCTGCTCCAGGTAGATGCTCTTTGCCTCCGCATAATGCCTTTGGTCTATGTAGACTTCCGCCAGGCCTTGGCGCGCATTGTACAGATCGCCAGAGAGTTGTGGATTTCCCTCGAATTCGCGCAGCGCTGTCAAATAGAGCTGCTCAGATTTGGCGAAGTTCCGAGCCATGCGAGCGTTCTGGGCGTCGAGCGCGAGCGACTGCAATCGCCTACGACCGGACGGCTCGAAAGCAGGATAGAGAGCCAGCCTGATCGCATTCATCAGCCTACCACGAGGCCGTTCCGGGGTCATGGTTGCCTCATCGCAATTATAGCGCCACAAAGTTTGAGCGGCGGACGGCCAGCCCGGAGCGCGATCCGGTCACCAAAGTCCGTCAGCTCCAGCTTTTTGGCCGGAGGCTTGGGGCCGAGTATGTCTGTCATCTGGTTCGGCTCTTCACCGTTCCCGCGATCAGGCCTCTCGTAAAATTGCTGAATGTTGGTGAGGAAAAGTGCGCCTTCCGAGTGGGCCTTTTCGCCCTCGCCCCGGATCACGCAGTCAAAGTCCCAGAAGATTTCGAGCTCTTTGGGGATCACCGGGTCGGCGCGGAAAATGGCGCCGCCCGCAAAGTCCATCTTGAGCCGCTCAAACACGATCACGTTCGGCGCAAGAACCAAAAAAGTTCTCGCATATTCTTTGGCGATCTCGTCCGGCTCGCGCACCGCGTTAAAGAATTGCCACGCTACCGCCAGTGATATCACTTTGGTTTTGCCGCTGCCCGTCGCCATCTTGATCGAGTAGCGGGCGAAGTCATCGTAGGGCGGTAGACGCAAGTTCCGAAGATCCATCGCATAGCGTTCCAATAAGGTCTTCCTGGTGCGGACTTTCTCAAACTCCCACACAAAAATGAGTGTTTCGATGGCCTCCTGCTGCGAAGGGTGGTACTTGAATGGGCGTCCGGTGCGGGCTTTGTGGTCAGTGTAAAACCAGTGATTCAGGAGGATGCGGGTGGTGTCCGTAATTCCCTTATACTTGCCCGCACGCCAGGCTTTCACTGCCTCGCGAAGGGTGGGAACGCAGGGCCCCGTGCGGAGGCGGGCTGTCACATCCAGCAATTCCGCCTAGGAGCGTGTCCGAGAATTCAGTTTTGAGGCATTTTGGGCCTGTAACTTATTGATTCTTCGTCTCCGAAAAGTCTGTTTTGACAATTCCCGGACACACTCCTAGCTTGGGTCCACGAGTTTTGATTTCCGGCGTGCCATTGGCTTTCAATATACAGGCGGAGCCGTGCGCTTCATGGTGCGTCCGGCGAGCGAAAACCGATTCTGCGACGGGGCCTTTCGGGCGGCCTCATTAATTCACGAATCGCGTCGAATACCCCCTTAAATTGCGCATCGTACTTCTTTTCCATCTCATCCAAGCGCCGGGTCAAGTCCCGGTGCGAAGCCAACATTTCCCTCAGCTTGACGAAGGCCCGCATGATGGCGATGTTGACTTGGACGGCGCGCTCGCTGCGGAGCACGCTCGAAAGCATCGCCACGCCCTGCTCGGTGAAAGCCAGGGGATTATAGCGCCGACCGCCGCGCCCCGCGTTTGAGGTCGCAATTTGCGACCTCAAACTTGAGGTGCCAAAATGGAGCCTCAAGTTTTCGGACTCTTCTCGGGTAAGCTGGAACATGAAGTCCGGCGGGAACCGGTCGATGTTTCGCCTGACTTGCTCATTGAGGCGTTTGGTGCTGACCCCATAGAGCTCGGCCAGGTCCGCGTCCAGCAACACCTTTTCGCCGCGAATCAGCAGGATTCGCGTCTCAATCCGCTCCGGCGGAATCGCCAAACTTGAAGCGCCAATTTGTGACTTCAAGTCGCTCACGGCTCGTCCTTCGAGTGAGATGGCTGGGCCAGTCCCAGGTCGTGCTCAGCGGCCTCGACGACCTTGGAGCGCACATCACCAAGAGCCTGGCTGAGTCGGGATATCTCAGGCGCTTTTGCGTCGTTCAGTTCGCGCACGAAGTTTTGGAACTCTTCCCAAACGTGGCGGCGGGCCAACGCACGACGGGCGAAGATGCGATCCCTTAGCGCGTTGTTTAGGCGGACGTGCGCCTCGCCGAGATCCTTTTCCTGTGCGTATACTTCTTTTGGGTCGCGAGTTACGGTGCCAGCAACACGCGCGTGGTAGTCGAGGAGCTTCCATCTGTATGCGCTCAGCGCATCGAGCACTTCCCGGTACTCTGCTTTCTTCGAGTCCCGTACCCACTGCCGGTGCTGGCTCCGCCTCGCCAACCATGCGCCGATGACAACGCCCACCAACGGCCCGATAGCGGCCCAGGTTGCGTAGAGCCTTACTGTGGTCATTTGCTGCCGCGCTATTTCACAGTGACTTCAAGAGTCTTCGTTGTATCATTCCCCAAAATGTCGATCACCTTCACCACCACCGTGTATTTTCCGGGCTGGGGGTAAGTGTATTTCGCCTCAAGTTCGATCCTGGGGTCTTTACGCGTGCGGTAGCTTTGCCACTGGTTGTGGAATGTGTCGTCCTTATTCGAAAAATTTCACGTAGCCTTGTTCCAGGCCTTATTCCCCGGCCCGAGGAGAAGAGTTCTAGCGCGCGCTGGCGATCCTGGGCGCTCTCGTTCACCGTCTCGATGGTTTGAAACGGCAGGGCAATTCGCACCGGCCCCTGCTTTTTGCCGTCCTTATATTTCCCGTCCCAAATGAGTTCCGTCATGAAGGTATAGATTGTAATACAGAAGTTGCAACTGGAGGGTGCTTTGACGCATCCTAACTCCAAGCGCATGACTGGGAATAGGCCCTTGTGAAAGCTTACAATGCTATACACAACGGAGTAAGTCGGCGGCGCTACAGCAAATGGCCGTCGCCGACTTATTGCATCGTGTATAGTTCAAGCTTGAAGGCTTGAGAGTTGTCACAGATCGACGCGACGGAGAGCAGCGAATGCGAAGTAGGTCAAGCATCGGAGTGAAGTTCTATTACATTGCGGCGGGGGTTTGGTTTGGCATCTACGCCTGCGTGGGGGGAGCGCGGGGGCAAACGAAACAGAACGCGGCGGAAACCCTCCATGAGTTCAGCAACTCGGTTGAAGCTTTAGCGCAGCGGGTGTCACCGAGCGTGGTCCAAATTCTGGTGACGCGATATGGCGCGAGTGACGAGAGCGGACGCGCCAACGTGGTCATGGGCTGGCAACAAAGTATTGGGTCTGGGGTCATCATCGATCCAGACGGCTATATTATGACCAACGCCCACGTTGTGGAAGGGGCGCAGAAGATCAGGGTGAATCTGGTGCCGGTGGGGGATCAAACGTTTTCGAATGTCGTAGAGCACTCCTATAAAGCGCCGAGGGACGCGACGCTGGTCGGGGTCTTCAAAGAGGGTGACTTGGCGTTACTTAAGATTGATGCCAGCGGTCTGCCCACTTTGCCATTTGCGGATTACGGCAAGCTGCGGCAGGGACAAGTGGTGTTTGCCTTCGGGAGCCCGGAGGGCCTGGAAAATTCCATGAGTATGGGCGTCGTGAGCTCGACCGCGCGCCAGCCGGATCCGGACAGCCCTTTGCTTTTTATTCAGACGGACGCGCCCATCAATCCCGGCAACAGCGGCGGCCCGCTGGTGAACACGGCAGGGCAGATTGTGGGTCTTGACACTTTCATCGTCACCCAGTCCGGCGGCAATGAGGGAATCGGCTTCGCGATTCCCAGCATGCTGGTGCGGTGGGTGTTCGAAGACCTACGGAAATACGGCCATGTCCACCGCCCGGTGATGGGCATCGGTCTCCAGACTATCACCCCCACTTTGGCCGCGGCGCTCAAGCTGCCCCGCAGCTCCGGCGTATTGGTGAGCGACGTGTTGCCCGGCAGTCCCGCGGCATTGGCGGGGCTGAAGATCAACGACGTTCTGCTAACCTTGGATGGCCGGCCGCTGGACAGCATTCCGGCGTTAATGGGATTTACTTTCGAGCATGTCAGCGGCAACCCTATCGGTATCCAGGTGCTGCGCGGCAGCAAAAAGCTTTCCTTCAGCATTGTCCCGGTTGAAGAGCAGGATGACGCCGATAGCTTGGCCGGCATCGCGAACCCTGGCAAGACTTTGATTGCGCCGCTGGGAATCCTGGGCATCACCATCGACAAACGCACTGCCGCGACCGTCGGCCACCTGCGCTACGAATCAGGAGTCATGGTGGCAGCTCGAGTGGAAGATGCCCCCCGGATCGCTACCGGCCTCGAAGCCGGTGATGTGATCCACGATGTCAACGGGAATTTTGTCATCAGCGTTGACGCGCTGCGGACTGCGGTGGCACAGCTCAAGCCAGGCGATCCCGTCGCTCTTCTGATCGAGCGCGGCGGGAAGCTGCAATACGTGGCCTTTGAGATGAAATGAAGGGCGCGGAGAGTAGACCGCCGATAGAGCAACCTGACCCGCAAGCCCGGATCTCTTGAATGGTGGAACCGCTTAAGGTTTGGGCGGAGCCATGACAACGGGATCGATAAATGGCATGGTGAAAATCTGTTCGAAGACGCGGCCGTTCTTGGAGGAGGTCATGTCAAGTCCAGTTCCATGTTTCGACGCCGTGGCCGTTGCCGGTTTGACGGAGGGAGTTGCCGGCCCGGTCTTGGGAGCGGGGGGCGGAGCATTCAGGACAATGATATCGACGCGGCGGTTGAGGGCGCGGCCTGCGGGTGTGGCGTTGGAGGCCACGGGATGATATTCGGCGTAGCCGGCAGCGGACAGCCGGAAGGGCGGAAAATGGTATTGATCGATGAATAGGGCCACCAGCTTGGTGGCCCTGGCCGTGGAAAGTTCCCAGTTGGAAGCGAACTGGGCGGTGTGAATGGGAACGTTATCGGTGTTGCCCTCAATACGCACATCGTTGGGGAGCTGAAGGAGAATCTGGGCGATCTTGTCCAAAGAAGCGAGCGAGCCGGGTTTCAAACTAGCTTCGCCGCTATCAAAGAAGCCAATTTCTTGCAGGCTGATGACCAACCCCTCGCGGGTCTGAAACACTTTGATTTTCTGGGCGCGAATTTCAGCGGCCAGTGCCTGTTGAACGGCTTCGCTCAGCGCCCCGGTCATGCCGCCACCGCCGAAGGGCTGGGTTTCACCGTGCGGCCCATCGACCAGTTTTCCCAAGGCTGTCGACCGGAAAGTATTCTCAACGAGCTGAGCCTGGGAAAAGGGCAAAGGCTCCGCATGGGATAAGTCAACGTGGGTGCTCGTGGTGGGAAAGACGCCAAGATGCTGGAAAGCCACTTGAACGGCCAGAGCAATCTGACCCACTTTGCGCTTGTCCACCTGCGATGAGGAAAACATGACTACAAAGAAGGCGAACAAAAGAGTGATGAAGTCCGCGTACGAGACTAGCCAGCGCTCGTGATTGGCATGGGCCCCATGTTTCCGGCGACGGCTGACTTCTTACCTCCGGCTTCCTTCCCGCCGCCCGGCATGTAGCCGCGAAGCTTGGTTTCCACCATGCGGGGATTCATGCCTTCGAGAATGGCAATAACACCGGCCAGGATCATTTCTCTCCCCACCTGTTCCTCCCGTAACCGGATTTTCAACTTGCCCGCCGAAGGAAGAAAGAAGATGTTGGCCAGCGCCACACCGTAGATGGTGGCTACGAAGGCCACGGCGATGCCGCGTCCGACTTCGGTGATATTGTCCAGGTGTTGCATCACCCGGATCAGGCCCAGCACCGCGCCGATGATGCCGATGGTGGGTGAGAAGCCGCCCGCAGCCTCAAACACCGCCGGAATCTTTTCCTCCCGCTCCGCTTGATTATCCATTTCTAATTCCATCATGCGGCGGAGTTCTTCCGGCTCGGTTCCGTCGACGGCCAGCATGAGGGATTTCTTAAGAAAAGCGTCCCGGACTTTTTCCAGCTCCTTGTCGAGAGAAACAATTCCATCCTTCCGGGCCAATTGGGCATAGCCCACCAGCTCAGTGACGAGAGCTTCGAGGTTGTTTGCCTTTTCGAAAAAGACCCCGGTGAGGCGCGCAAAGCTTTCCATGACGACGGAAAGAGGGAAATTGATCATGACGGCGCCAATGGTGCCGCAAATCACAATCATCGCCGCGGTGGGCTGAAGGATCTGGACTATTTTTCCCCCTTCGATCGTCATCCCACCCAGGATTCCCACCACTGCCAGGACAATTCCGCCAAAAGTCGCCTTATCCACTCTACTGGTACCTCATTCAGTATCCTCGCTGTCTTGCCCGTCACCCCTTCGGGGAATGGCAAGGAGCGGAGGAAGGTTGGCGAATGATGTGGGGAGAAGACGCCGCCGGAACTCCGCAATAAGTCCCAGGATTTGATCGGCGCTCTCGAGCACCAGAACTTTTTCGCCTGTCACCAATGTGATCGTCGTGTCGGGAGCGTTCTCGATGAACTCGATCAGATCGGAATTGACGATTAGAGGTTTCTTATTCAGCCGCGTCAGTTGAATCATAGTTCAGTTGTCATCACTCCGCCCGTAAGTGCCTATGTTCTGAGCGTCCTCTTCACAATGTCTATATCGGCAAAAAACCAAAATAGTTTGAAACGGATTCTGCCGTTTAACTTAGCAATTCAATGGCCAGGGGGTGGCATCCAAAGTGCTTTAGGGAATGGGTGCGGGCTGAAGCATTTTGGGATGGCAAGGCCCCGCAGCGCGGCAGGAGTTGCCGGAAGACCCGGCAAAAGTTAGCGGACAAGCCGGACGAAGAATACTTCAATTCCAGAGGAGAGCATATGAGTGGCTGGTGGAAAAAGCTGAAACCCAAGGCCGGACAACCGGCAAGATCGAGCGGCACAAGCAGCCCGAACAGCTCGAACACCATCGATCCTTATAAAGAAGGAATCCGGCTCTACGAGTCAGGACATTACGTGGATGCTTACCGCTACCTGGCCGAAGCGTTGCGGAAAGAAGAAAGCAGCCAGCGATGGAACGACTGGGCCGCCGCTCAACTGGCTCTTAAGAATTTAGCAGAGGCGGAGCGCGGATTCCGCAAGGCCGTGGAATTAGATCCGAACTATAGCCAAGCCCACGCCAATCTTGGCGCCCTGCTCGCGCAACAAGGACGTAAGGCGGAGGCGATTCCGTTTCTTGAAAAAGCATTGGCAGGAATCGATCCGGCGCAGAAGGCGACGTTGGAAAAGTTCCTTTCTTTCTGCAAGCAGGCGGGCGCCCCCACGGCAGGCGCTTCCAGCGGCGCGCTGAAGCAGATCGCCCATACCTTAAGCCAACAGCAGGCGGCGCTGAATTCCATCTCCCTTCAGGTGGCGACGCTCAGCGATGCTCTTACCCATCTGCTCCGGCAACCCGCCAAGCAGACGGTCACGCCCCCGGCCCCGGAAGTGAGCGTGGCGGACTTTCCCGTTGTAAGCCAGGCGGACGTGCTCGCGATTCCGAATTCCTTCACCATTTTTGCCGCCGGAGATGCCAATTTCGGACTGGCCGAGCTGGGGCTGATTGCGTCCTTACTAAGGACCGCCAAGGCAGAGCGCATCTTTGATCTGAGTGACGCGGGAGGGCCTTCAACGCTGAACCTGGCGGCCAACGCTTCTCCGGATGCTCAGGTTTACACCTTTTCGAGCGGCAAAGGGGAAACTCCAACAGCACAGCCCTACCACAAGACACGCTTTCAGAGCCGGGTGGTGGAGATCTCCGGGAACCCTGGCAAATTTGACGCTTCTCAGCTTCAGCAAACGTTTGACTTCGTGCTGATTGACGCCGGCCGCGAGCGCGCCAAAGTATTGAGCGATACCCGCCTTGCGCTCCAGCTTCTGCGTGAGGGCCCTGGACTGATCGTCTGGCGCAACGCCGGTAAACCCGGAGATTCAACTTCAACCGGCCTTCGGGAATTGTCAGTCATCGAGTCCCGCCTGGGTGTTCTGCAACGGATCGAGGGAACCTCACTCGTTTTCACCAGGCTCGCAACCAACGCTTCGGGAGATGCGGTTACGGCCCGGCCGGTCCGGCTGCGGCGTGCCAAGCCGAATGCCCGCGTCATCGGCGCGATCTCAGGGCGTACGCGTTCCCGTCGCGTGACCTTTGCCGGCGC
>CALCEB010000109.1 GCA_937900045.1 uncultured Acidobacteriota bacterium | reverse complement strand
CAGCCGCGTAACGGAAAAATACGTGAGTGAATTTATGAACCACTGTACTAAGGCTGGCACAAAGCCACGCTATATCGTGAGGTGACTATGGGCACAACAACAGCCGTACTACAAACAAATCCGGGCGGGGAATTCACCACGGTTTCAGAAATCTCAGCAACTTTACCGTTGATTTCTCCGAGCAACGCCTGGCGGATTCTCTGCCGCCGGACGGGGATCCCGGTTTCGCGCGCGACATTCTATCGCTGGCTTTCAAACGGCAAGCTTTATTCGGTCCGCCTGGGCCAGAAAATCTACATCCCAGTGGCCTCACTGGATGAAGTGATCCGGCAATGCCGGGCCGGTGAGAAGTGCTGAGGGTTCAAGCTTCCCGGCTCTCGCTAGGAGCTTGGAAGACAAACAGCGCGGCCGGGGACCATGCCGTCATAACCGGCATGGTCCCGGGGATCCTTAGAATATCTCGTAGCGTTCCTGCTGGACGTTCGAGTCGCTTTTGATCACGATTTCCTTGTGAGTGGCGGTCTCAATCTCGGAAAGCAAGACGCTGTCCCTTGATTTCAAGGCGCGGGCAACGTCTGGGTGGACCCGCAAGGTCATCACTTTGCCCTCGAGTTGCGAGGCCATCTTGCGGGCTTCCGCCAGGATTTCATAGCTGACGGTGAGGACAGATTTCACCCAGCCTGCGCCGGTACAATAGGGACACGGCTCACAGAGGGTGCGCTCCAAGGACTGCTTCACGCGCTTACGGGTGAGCGCCACGAGCCCGAACTCATTAAAGGAGAGTATTTTGGTGGGTGCACGATCAGTTCTTAACGCGTCCTCAAGAGCCTGGACCACCTTGTTGCGATTACGGCGGTCGTCCATATCGATGAAGTCGATGACGAGGATTCCGCCTAGATCGCGAACCCGGATCTGGCGGACAATCTCCTTCACCGCGTCGATGTTGACCTTGACAATGGTATCTTCGAGGCGGTTGGTCTTACCCACGTACTTTCCGGTGTTGACATCGATGGAGACTAGCGCCTCCGTCTGGTTGATCACAATGTAGCCGCCGGATTTCAACCAGACTTTCGGCTTCAGAGCTTTGTCAATTTCATGCTGAACGCCAAACTCCTCGAAGATTGGAACCTCGCGGGTGTAGAGCCGCACATGGCCCACCAGGGAAGGCTGACAGCGATTGACGAAATCCACGACCTGCTCGTATTCAATTTCGTTGTCAATACGGATGGTCTTGAAGTCAGGCGAGAGCAAGTCTCTTAACGTGCGCTGGACTACGTTGAGGTCCCGATGGATCAAGGCTGGCGCTTTGCTTCGTTCAGTCTTGGAACGAATATCAGCCCACAGGGCTCCCAGGAATCTTAAGTCGGCCTTCAGCTCCTCATCCGTGCGGCTCGCAGCGGCAGTGCGGACAATGATGCCGCCGGTCAGGGCTCCCCGGTTTTCCAGAATGGTGCTACGCAGCCGCATCCTCTCTTCTTCGGAAGAGATCTTGCGAGATACGCCGATGTGATTGATGGTCGGCATATAAACCAAGTAGCGGCCTGGCAGAGCAATGTGGGAAGTGATGCGCGCCCCCTTAGTGCCGAGCGGCTCTTTGGCAATTTGGACCAGGATTTCCTGTCCTTCCTTCAAAACCTCATTTATTTGAACCGGCTGGAAATTGCCGGCTCGGGGGGCGTCATTCTTGCGCTCACCTTCGCGCGGGCCATGGAATCCAAACCGGCCCCGGCCACGCCGCTGGCGGTGGGGTGCGAAGCGAGGCCGCTGATGAGGTTCTCGAAGTGTGTAGGAGCGCTCCGCACCTCTACCGTCCGGTGCGGAAGTTGGCTCGATGACGGTCTCACCGGCTGCTCCCCCTTCGGCCTCCGCCGATCCATATCCCTTCTCGCTTTCGGCGTCAACCGCTTCGCCAGAGTCCCCAACCAGGCCGCTGTTGGGTTCGGAACCCTCAGTACGGGGCCCATCTTCATCCATAGAGAGTGCTGACCCGGGCGGAATCTTCCCGCCATCCTCCGGTCCGGCAGTAACCTCCAGCCCAGATTCCATGTGTGTCCCGTGTATTGGACTCTCAGCGCTATCAATGGCGGGTAAAGTTTTCAAGGGCCATGCTTCTACCGATTCAGGTGTTGCACGATCAATCCGACTCTGCTCCCGAACTTCCTCCTCGACTTCTTCCGCGGTCTCGTCGATGGCAGGCTCTGGGGTGGCGGTTAAGGGATTCAAGGAAAAATCCGAAAGATCAGCCTCCGGCTCCGCAGCTCCTGCCGCAGACGCTGGATGTTCTGAATTGGACGGGCTCCCCAATTTAGCATCATGACCATGTTCTTTTTGGTCCGCGGTATCTGTCTTTGCGGTTGTAAATCCTGCTAATCCCGGAGAGATTATCGCTTCGATTTCTGATGCACTGCTCGAAGCCCCCACACTCATCGGATCCTTAGGAGTCTCACTGATCTGAATTTCGGCTGGGGTCTCAGTCTCCGTGGAGTGTGTCCCCTCGGCGTGACCGTACTTTGCAAGCGATTCCCCCGGCAACAACTCAAGACCATGATGAGCTTCTTCACCGGAGTGCTCCTTGGGGCGATCATGGAACTCAGATTTCGGGCCCCCAAACCGGTGTCCTGAGAATTTTCGACCTCTCCGGCGACGGCCATGACCATGAAAACCATGATGATGCGGGCCGGTGGGACTTGTTGGAGCTGGCGGGAGTGTGGATTCCGGCGCCGCGGGCGGGACAGCGGGCGAGATCCCAAGCTCCCCTGCAGCCGGGGTTGCGGCCGGTGCGCCAGGGGGAGCGGCCATGTTCTCGCTCTCTGGACCCTCGGTGCTGACAAGTTGAGATATGTCCGGCTCGGTCCCAATCCCTGAGGGTGCAGGTTCGGCTGTGCGGCTGGTGGCCTGCCCACCTTCCTGGTCAAGGTTGGCTACTCTGTTCTCAGCCTCGGTGAAGACGCGATCATACTCGTCAGAGTCCTCAAAGAAGTCGGAGACATATAGGAATGCATCCCTTTCAAGACCAATGTCGACGAAGGCGGATTGCATCCCAGGTAAAACCCGGCTGACTCTGCCCTTGTAGATTCCGCCAACCAATCCGACATCGGTGTCCCGTTCGTAATAAACTTCAACAAGCTGGTCATCTTCCAACAGAGCGATCTTCGTCTCATGTGGAGACGAAGAAATCAACATTTCCTTGGTCATGAAGACTCCTCTCCTGGAACATCCGGGAGGATCGACTCACAGAGCGAGAATCAACTCCCAGTGTTCGCCAAGTGGCCGCGCGGTCTCCGGAGTGGAGTATGCCGCGGACACGCCAAAACATCTTTTGATCGTGGACAGGCCCAAGCAAGAATGGTTCCAAGCCGGCCGGGCCAGCAAATTCAGGAATGTTCAACGCGTTTTTGGCCGAAGATTGAAATGAATCCTTAAAAAGAGGCCTCTCGATAATAGGACCTCCGCTGCCGGTCCCTATAAATTTACCAGGCGCTTCATCCTGACGCTCATGACCAAACCCAACCCGGCGAAAGTAAATAGTACCGAGGAGCCTCCCTGACTCATGAGCGGAAGTGGAATCCCGGTGATTGGTAGGAGACCGATCATCATTCCGATATTTACAGCAACTTGAAAGAACAAAACCGCCGTCAAACCAACTACTAAGAAAACACCAGCACGGTCGCCAGCGAGCTGTGCGCCATCCAAAAGCCGTACCAGTAGAACGAAATAAAGCAAAAGGACCAAGAATGTTCCCACAAAACCCTGTTCTTCCGCAAAAGCTGCAAAGATAAAGTCCGCATGAGAAACGGGAATGAAACCCAAACGGCTCTGAGTTCCCTTGCCAATGCCCTTGCCCCAAAAACCGCCAGACCCGATTGCGATCTTGGATTGCGCGACCTGATACCCTGAACCCTGAACATTCTTTGCAGGATGGACGAAAGTCATCAGCCGCTGGCGTTGATAAGGCCGCAGGAAATGCCAACCGACTGGAACCATCAGGGCGCCGAGTAGCGCAAGGACAGCGATCTGGCGGGCGCGGATACCCACCAGGAAAACACCTGCTGCCACAATAGGCAGGAAAGTCAATGCAGTCCCCAAGTCAGGTTCCAGTGCTACCAGCGCTGCCGGCAGTCCAATCATCGTGCCCAGGACCGCCAGATCCTTCCAGCTCACGGACTTTGTCCTCTTGTCCGCAAAATAGGATGCAACCCATATTATTATAATCAACTTGACAATTTCTGACACCTGGAAAGTAAATCCGTCAACCCGAACCCATCGCCGGGCGCCGCCAATGGCTTGTCCGCCGGCGAGAAGCGCGAGCAAGCCGAATAAGCCCATGATGTAAAGGCCGTTCGAGTGGTCCAATAGGGTGTGGTAATCCAGTTGGCTCACTACCAGGAGCGTGACCAGCCCCACCACGGCCCAAACGATCTGGCGCTTGTATTCATTGGCGAGAGGGGAATGCGCTGTGGTGCTGTAAATTTCCAGGATGCCCACCACGGCTAGAATCAGAGCCACGGTGAGGAGAATCCAATCAATCTCGCGAAATGTGAATTTGCGCAGCATGATTCCCAATCTTTCGGTCTATCTTGCCTGTTCTACCCTTTTGGCGCCCTGAAGGTCGAAGTGGCCTGGAACCGTAGGCGCAAGGCTCGCCTGCGTCTGCCAATGGGCAGCCGGAGCCTGGCCGGACTGCTTTTCTTCAAAGTACGCTTTGATCACGGCGCCCGCGATGGGCGACGCTACGGACGATTCCCCGCCGTGCATCACCAGCGCCGTCACCACAATCTGTGGGTTGCTGGCCGGAGCATATCCCACAAACCAGGCATTATTCTTGTAATCCGCGTTGTGGGCGGAGTTCTTCAAGGCGACGCTCACCACCTGGGCAGTTCCGGTCTTGCCGGCAACGGCGAGCCCGGCAATTCGCGCTCCGCCACCCGTACCGCCTCCCTCGTTCACCACGCCCCACATGCCGCTGGTTACGGCGCCTACGGTCACCGCGCTTAGAGGGAACCTCACAAGGCCATCATCTGGGGGATCCTGGCCGATGGCCTGCAGTTCATCCCGGAAGATCAAATGCGGGCGATGGAAGACCCCGCCCTGCGCCACGCCGCCAATCATGTAAGCAAGCTGAATCGGAGTCACTGCCACCGCTCCCTGGCCAATGGCGACGGAGATGGTTTCCCCCGCATACCACTTATGCTTGAAGACCCGTTTTACCCAGGCTGGGGTAGGCACCAGGCCGGGATCTTCGGCCGGCAGGTCGATGCCGGTGCGGGATCCCAAGCCCAGGTGTTGGGCGAAGTAAGCGAGCTTGTCAATCCCCAGCATTTTTCCGAGCGTGTAGAAATAGGTATCACAGGATTCAACGATGGCGCGGTGCAGGTCAACGGAGCCATGCCCCCGGTGTTTCTTCCAGATCCAATCATGAAAGGTGTGGCCGTAGAGCGTGATGTATCCGGGACAGATGATGGTAAATGATGGAGTAATGGCGCCGGTTTCAAGCGCCGCGGTTGCGGTGACAATCTTAAATACGGATCCCGGGGCAAGATGCGCCTGAATGGCTTTATCGAGGAGCGGATGTTCCGGATCCGTGTTCAGTTGGCTCCACTCCGCGCGGTCAATGTGGTGGGCGAAATCGTTGGGATCAAAGCTGGGATGGCTGACCAGCGCCAGAACCCCGCCGGTATTAGGATCGATCGCCACCACGGCGCCAGAGCGGTCTCCGAGCGCTGTCTCCGCCGCCATTTGGAGATCAAAGTCGAGGGTGAGGCGGAGGTCGTTTCCGGGCATGGCATTGATGGTGGTCATGGACCCCATCTCTCGCCCTCGGCTATTAACGATTACGCGCCGCATCCCGTCCCGGCCGCTCAGCACGTCGTTGTATTCACGTTCGATTCCGGATTTTCCCACCACGTCGCCGGGCCGGTAGCGGTCCCCGGACTTGGTGATCATCTCCTCGGAGACTTCTCCTACATAACCCAGGAGCGCCGCCGCAACCTGGTGCTTCAGATAGAAGCGTTGCTGCACTTGTAAGAGCTCGAGTTCGGGAAACTCGACGCGGTGCGATTCGACGAAGGCAATATCCGCTGCGGTGGCGTCTGGCTTCAACATGACGGGTTGAAACTTCGGGAGTTGCGCGGTTCTAACGATGAGTTCTTGGATGTCTTGGGGGTCAAGCTGAAGGCCTTGAGCGATACTGCGAATGCGGTCCGGTGTGAGCTTGGGGAGGTCTTCCCGAAGTAACAGAACACTGAAGGCGGGAAAATTATCCACCAGCACACGCCCTTCACGGTCAAGGATACGGCCCCGTGGGGCGATGACCGGCAGATCGCGGATGCGATTCCGCTCAGCTTCCTGCTGATAGTAGCGGTGCTCACCAATTTGCAGCCGCCAATACCCAACCAATAGCGCCACGAAAGTGGAAGCAATGACGTATTGGAAAACCACGATCTTCCAAGCCGAAGGGCGCTGATCCTCCGGAAATCGAACTACCATCCACGTTCCATTCGCCGAAGTTGGATTCCCGCGGCGGGCATCCTGACCTTCCAGGAACCCACGATCAGCCCTCCGGCGTCAGATTTGATCATTCCAGCGAAAGCCTTATACTTCAAATGACTCCAACGTAACACACCGCTCCGTCTATGACAATCCTTCGCCAGAATTTGGGCATTTGATGAGGGGTTTCCACTCCTAACTCCGGGAATGACCCAGGGTGCGCTCTGCGGCGAGCGTGTCAGGGCAGGGAATCGGAAACCGGCCCCAGCCAGCGAGATTCCCACGTCCGCACATCGACTGCGCACGCTGGCTTGAACATCCAGTTGGCATAATGCCTTTTGCGCATCCTACTACCATCCGAGAAAGCGGGCCACAGTCTCCTGGGTGTGCACGGCGGCTTCGTGCTCGGTCTCTACGACGTGAGCTGTCCGCGCGACAGCCAGGAAGTGGGACTCGCCTGTGTCCAGGCCATCGACCAGATCAACGAGGCTCCTTTGTAACTCCGTCAAAGGTGACTGTGACGCTTCGCCGGCTGCCACGGCCTGGTTGACCTTCTCCAGGGTCACCGGAGTATTCATCTTGGCGAGGGCGGCCGCGCCGGCGGCGCGATCGAGACCGAGGGGCGCATCGCTGCGCGGTTGCTCCAGAGCCAAGTTGTTTTCAAACGTCGCCGCGGCGGCGTCGCGTTGCGTCAGGAAATCAGGCAGGTTGAAAATCTTCTTGACCGTTGCCAGGAGTGACGTATGGTCGTAAACCTGGGGGTCAATGCCGCCTTTGGCGATGTAGGGTGAGACCAGCACGGCGGGCACTCGCACTCCTAGGCGGTCAAAGTTGAAAGGCGGTGAGCTGGAGTTTTTTCCATCCGGATTCACCGCGTAGGGCGACCCGCCGGGCGGAGGAATGTGATCGAAGATGCCGCCATGTTCGTCGTAAAGGATCACCAGCAAGCTTTGGTTCCATTGGGGTGAGCTGCGCAGCGCCTCGTAAACATCGGCGATCAGCGCGTCGCCCAGACTGACGTCGTGGTCGGGATGCTCATCGTTCGCCTTCCAAAGCAGAAAATCGTTGTAACGCGGTTCGATGAAGGAGTAGCTGGGAAGCGTTCCACTCTGCGCATCCTTCTTAAAGTTGTCGAAGAGCTTGAAACGGTCTTTGAAAAGCGAGATCTGCAAATGCGCGAAGGCCAGGCTCTGCGGAACGTCATGAAAGTAGATGTTCCAGGAAAATCCTTGGGCGCTCAGATTGTCGTAGATGGTGCGCATACCGTAATGGCGCATGGTGTTGTCCAGGTAGCCGTCAGAAGTGGCGGCATGCACGAAGAAGCGGTTGGGCCACGTCTGCCCTGGAACGGAAGAGTGCCAGTGGTCACAAACTGCAAACTCCTGCGCCAGCGCCGTCAAGGCTGGAATTTTTACGGGCGCAAAGCAGTTCATAATGTTGTGCGCGTTGGCGGGATTGTTGCCGTTTACATGGGCGTAGTTGAAAACGAACCACCGGTTTGTGGGCGCCACTCCGGACGCCGGGGTTCCCGTCCCGAAGAGTTGATCGTTGACGTTGAGCGTATCGTGAGCCGGGTCAATGTGGAGGTCGCCCTGATACTTTGCCTGGTTGTTCACATTCACCTGGACACTTGCCGGATTGCTGGGGTCTTCCAGGTTGAACTCATTTCCCGTCAGGCCGTCAATCGGATAGGTTGCGCTCCGCAGGTATCCCAGCATGTGATCGAAGGAGCGATTTTCAAGCATGAGAACGACCACGTTCTTGATTTGGTCCATCGCATTCGGCATTAGAATAGCCTCTTTGTTTTATTCTGAAGCGAATCCGTAGCTGGCGACCGGCAGTTGCTCGCCAGCCCATTCATCCCCGTCCGGCCAAGCATAGCAGATTGCGATCCGATGCGTGGAACCGTGGATGCAGTTTTTTGGACATTAAGGTCCCATCAGAATTGTGGCGGCGACTTACGAATGGCCTTTGCACCGCCTGGTGGCTGCCGTTCATTATTCTCTGTTCTTTGGTCACCGGCCGACGTATCCGCATTGATTAAACAAGTTCACCATCAACGTGGCTGGGGGACATTCAACGTACTGTGTTCAGATCTGGTTGGGTCCGCGGAGCAGGCGGGCGGGGAACAGGATGATTGCGGCGAGGAGTGCAAACACGCCGTCAAGGGCAATGCCGGCGATGCGGAATGGTAGCAGAATGAGCCAGACGAAGGGATAAAGAACCAGTGCCAGAAGCGCCAGCGGCCAGCACAGGACTAGGAGAATACACCATAGCAGGAACTTGACCATCACCATTTCTCCTTACCACCTTCATTCTCTCATACGAAATTGGGCTGGCGGAGTTCCACAATTTGCGTGTCATCTGCAGGCATAGCAGAATCTCACTTCTTCCTTGGAGATCTACGGAGGTTCGCAAGATGTTGTAACCGGGACCCACCTTAGAAACTACCCCTGGACGCGGGGAGTGGCCGGACATTGCCAATTCTGAAGTGAAATTGGTACATTACTGGACTGGCATTTTATCACGTCGCCAGATAGAGCCTTCCATTCTAGACCCGGGCGGTTCAAGCACGATTGGGGCACAACTCGGAATGGGTACAAGCCAACAGTGAACTTGTCCGATCAAAATTTTTCCAAACTCGTTGACTTAATGGCGCGGTTGCGTGGGCCGGAAGGTTGCCCGTGGGATCGTGCCCAGGACTACGATTCTGTCAAGGGCCTCATGCTGGAAGAGGCTTACGAAGTGGTGGATGCAGTGAATGCACGGGACTTCGGCAGTCTCGAGGAGGAGTTGGGTGACCTTCTGTTCCAAGTGATCTTCTATTCGCGGTTGGCGGAGGAGGAAAACCATTTCACGGTGGACGACGTCACCCGCAAGCTGCACGAAAAGCTAGTGCGCCGGCATCCACACGTGTTTGGTGAAACCCGTGCGCGGAATCCGCAAGAGGCGCTCGAAAGCTGGATGCGCGTAAAGCAAGATGAGAAGAAGGCAGAATTTGCGCAGGCGGCAGAGGAAATTGGCCGGAGCAACCCTGCAGAAAAGATTGAGGAAAAATCCATCCTCGACGGGATCCCCCGGGCGCTTCCCGCTTTGCTCGAAGCTCATGAGATTGGAAATCGCGCCGCAGAAAATAGGTTTGACTGGCCGGACATTCAGAACTTGCTCGACAAGGTGGAGGAAGAGATTCACGAGCTGCGGCTGGAGTTGGAGGGAGCAAAGCCCTCGGAAACCCGCCGCGTGGAAGAGGAAGTGGGCGATCTTTTATTCGCAGTGGCTAATGTGGCGCGATATTTGCGCTCAGACCCGGAAACCTGCCTGCGGCGGGCGAATCAGAAGTTCACGCGCCGGTTCAAGGCTATGGAAGCTGGTGCAGCCGGCCTCGGAAAACCTATCCGGAAAATGGACCCGCAGGAGCTTGAAGCTCTCTGGAACGAAGTCAAACGGGCTGAGAAGAGATGAGATACGTCATCCGGTCCTGCCGGACGCTTCGGGAGCTGGCAGGTTGTGTGGATTTGCAGAGGAAAATCTGGGGCTATGCGGAAGATGAAGTCTATCCCCTACGCTTGTTCGTGAACTTGCAAAAGATTGGCGGCATGGTATTGGGGGCTTTTGCGCCGGGCGGCGAGATTGTGGGGTTTGTCACGGGCATGCCGGCTTGGCGCAACGAGCGGCGTTACATTCACTCGCTGGCACTCGGCGTTAAAGCCGGACACGAGAATCGCGGCCTTGGACAGCGCCTCAAGCTGCAACAGCGGCGGCTGGCGCTGGACGCGAACATTGATTGCATCGAATGGACGTTTGACCCGATGCGGGCCAAAAACGCTTTCCTGAATCTGGCGCGGCTGGGAGCCATCTCCCGCCGCTACACGCCGGATTATTATGGCGCCGTCAAGAGCCGCCTGCAGCAAGGGCTGCCGAGCGACCGGTTGATCTGTGAGTGGTGGTTGAAGTCCCCCCGGGTGAAGCGGGCGATTGCGGGAAAGCCACCGCGGGATCCTCAGGCCAAGCCGGTGGCGCAGGTTGAAATTCCCGCAGATATGAAATCTTGGGCTGACGATCATCCGCGCGAAGCTCGAGCCGCGCAGGCGAAGGTGCGGATGCGGCTGACTGGCTTATTCAGAAGGGGACTGGTGATTACTGGCTTTGCATTTGATGGCCCCCAAGGACTATACCAGTTGGATCGAGCTGTGGATTTGCATTTGCCGGAGTGACGCTATGCGCACGGTCGTAAGTCGGCGATGCTCGGTTCTGTAGCGCCGGTCTGAGACCGGCGGATTTCGCCGCTCATAGAGCGGCGCTACAGCAAATGCCCGTCGCCGACTTATGTCCTCATGTATAAGCGGCGCAGTTCTAGGGACTGTGCCATCCAAGTTTATAAAAGGGACATCATGAAAATAGAGCGGGTTGAGTTGCTGGAAATCCGGATGCCGCTGATTCATTTCTTTGAGACCAGTTTCGGCCGTACCACGGAGAGGCGTATTGTGCTGGTGAAGGCCGTGGCGGACGGCGTGACCGGTTGGGGTGAAGTGACTTGCGGAGAGGCTCCGTTCTACAACTACGAAACGCCGGAGACCGCATGGCACATTCTGCGCGACTTTCTGATTCCCGGGACGATTGGCAAGAATTGGTCTTCGCCTTCGGACCTACCCAACTGTTTCCGGCCCATTCGCGGCCACAATATGGCGAAGGCGGCCTTGGAAAATGCGCTATGGGACATCGAATCGCAGCAGACGAAGGTTCCGCTGGCGCGTTTGATGGGCGGAACTCTTGAGGAAATTCCCTGCGGTGTTTCGATTGGCATTCAGAATACCATTGACGAGCTCCTGCAAAAGATTGAGCTCGAAGTCACCGCCGGCTATCAACGCATCAAGGTGAAGATCAAGCCCGGTTGGGATGTTGAAGTGTTGGACCGCATCCGCCAGAAATTTCCAAAAATCCATCTGATGGCGGACGCAAACTCCGCTTATACTCTGGCTGACATGGAGCATTTGAAGCTCTTCGACCGGTTTTACTTGATGATGGTGGAGCAGCCGCTCGGGTGGGACGATATTCTGGACCACGTTCGTCTGCAGAAGGAGCTGACCACTCCGGTCTGCCTGGATGAATCCATTCACTCTGCGGATGACGCGCGGAAAGCCATTGAAGTGGGCGCGTGTAAGATCATCAACATCAAGCTGGGCCGGGTGGGCGGCTTTACCTCGGCGCGCGCCGTGCATGACATCTGCCGCGCCCAGAACATTCCCGTATGGTGTGGCGGGATGCTTGAATCCGGCATCGGCAGGGCCCACAACATTGCGCTCTCCTCGCTCGAAGGCTTCACGCTGCCCGGCGACGTTTCGGCCAGCCGCCGCTATTGGGCGGAGGACATCATCCAGCCCGAGGTGACGGTGACGGATTACGGCGCCATTCGAGTTCCTGAGACTCCGGGACTCGGCTTCACCCCGAATGTTGAAAGGATTGAAAAGCTCACGGTGCGGAAGGAGATGTTCCAGTAATTGATCTCACGGAACCGGTTGTGCTGGTTTTGCGGCACTTAGGTTTTGCGCCCGTGCTTGCTGTAGCGGCGGTCTATAACCGCCGGCTCTAAGAAAATATAGAAACTACGGGGGTGCTCTATGGCCGCCGGTCGCCGCCACTGCCGGAAGATAACGGAAGCGCAGGCGTCTCACCGGCGCCGGCAGCAGGAGCTTCCAAGCCGGAGCATGATCCCCGTTCGCTCCAATTGCTCACTGCGAAGGCGCGAAATATCCGGCTTTGGCGCGAACCGAAAGCCCTTTCAGCAACGGCTTGATAGTGATGCGGCGGAATGTGCCGTCATGGGCGGGGTTGCTTGAGATGTAGGCAAGGCTGTATTGGCTGCGAAGCTCTTTGGCAATCTCCTGGAAATTGGTGCCCAGGTCGCTTGCCTCAAACGGGAAGAAGGCGCGGCCGCCGGTCTGGTTGGCGAAATATTCAAGGACTTTGTCGCCGCGGCCGGTGATGCCGCTGCGATTGGTGCTGATCGCAAAGATCGTGACTTCGGCGCGTTGCGCCATGGCCAAGGCTTCATCGCGGGAGTGCTCGCTGTTGTTGTCCATGCCATCACTCACCACAATTAGCACGCGGCGCAGGTAGGGGACGGGGGGCGGTAGAAACACCATCTTCTGCTTGCAAGCATAATAGAGGGCATCAAAAAGTCCTGTGCCGCCACCCGCTTCAATACTGCGGATGGCCTGACTGAGCTTGTCCGTGTCATCAGTGTAGTCCTGGAGCAGTTGAGGTTCCACGTCGAATCCCACCACAAATGCCTGGTCCTCGCCCGGGCGCAAGGTTTCGTCCAGAAAGTCGGTAGCCGCGTCCTGTTCGAAGTGCAGCCGCTCCCGGATACTGTTGCTGCTGTCCACCAGCACCCCGATGCGAAGCGGCAGATCAGTTTCCCGGCTGAAGTGGGTGACGGTCTGCGGTTTGCCATCTTCGAGGACCCGGAAATCATTCTGGGTCAGATTGAGCACCAGATGTTTCTTCTTGTCCACCACGGTAAAGAGCACGTTCACCAAGTTAACTTGAACTTTAATACTCTTGGAAGCATTGACAGGCGGCCCTTTTTGACCAGTTGCGGGAACAGGCGGTGAAGTCTTAACTTGGCCCGGAGGGGTTGAAGGCTGCTGGGGGGCGCGTGCGCCCAACGTCGCCGCAACTATGAATAGCAGGCTGGCAGCGCGGAGAGAAATGTTCATGAAGTTGTCCTAATCCACCACCGAGATTATAGGAGTGAGGCGGAAATGCGTCAAGGTGAGACACCGGGCGGCAGCAGTGCAGGTTGGTTGCTGTAGCGGCGTCTATAACGGCGTCGGCTCTGTCAAGGGACACGTATCCGGT
>CALCEB010000108.1 GCA_937900045.1 uncultured Acidobacteriota bacterium | reverse complement strand
CCAGTAAAAATGCGGGTGCGAGCCAAATGAGCGGAAAAAAACAATCCTTTTTTGCCTGTGGAAAAGCCTGAAACCCATTTAAAACAGGCAGAAATAAAAAATACAAAACCATTCAAAGCCATCAGCAAAGCCATTGAAAAACCGGCTAACCCATAGATGAGGCGTAAGTTACGTCGATTCCTGGAACAAGGCCAAGTAATTGATTTAGAATCAAGGAGTTAAGAGGACCGTGGACCACTGGTTGACTTTTTGTTGGCAATTTGGAAGAAGAAGGAGTAACGCCGGGCTTCAACCCGGTATATCCGTCTGGCGATGGGGAATCCAGACCAGTCGATCAAGGAGCCCAAAGAGCCTGATTCCTCAACGTCTTCCGACGTTCTGATCCGGCGGGTAGGTGCCGAGCGCCCCTAGAATTGAACCCGTGCATGTCCGCCTGGTTAGTGGACACAACATCAGAATGCGCGATATTCTGAAATCGTTATTTAGAGAAAAAAGTCGCCGAGGGGCTTTTATGACGAACCGTTCGATGGAAGTGCATGACGCGCTGGTGGTTGGCTCTGGGCTTCGGGCGGCTGGGCTTGCAAACGGTTGACAGAAGCGGGGCTGAAAGTCGCGCTTCTGGATGCGGGCCCGCCGCAGTCAGACCAGAATTTTACCGAGCACATGCCGGCTTTCAAGCTAAAGTACCGTGACCGCGCTTCGGATTTTCTTCGCAAGACCCGGCCCATTCAGAGCCAATGTTACGCTTGCATGGAATACAACTATGAATGGTTTTGTAATGATTTGGACGAACCCTATACCGCCGCTCCCAACATGCCCTTCAGTTGGTCGGCACGCATGCGCATTGGCGGGGGCCGCACCAACGTCTGGGGACGGCTGAGCCTCCGCTACAGTGATCTGGACTTTAAGGCAGCATCCCACGATGGTTACGGGGTGAATTGGCCTCTCAGCTACAAGGATGTCAAGCCTTACTACGATCTGGTGGAGAGTTATATCGGTGTTGCAGGTCGTGCCGAAGGAGTGCCCGAAATACCCGATGGCGTCTTCCAGCCGGATATGGGCCTGACCTGTTCGGAAACAGTCTTCAGAGAGCGGGTGAAGCAGAAGCTCGGTTGGACCGTCACTCCCAGCCGGACTGCAAACCTTACCAAGCCCCTAAATGGCCGCGCGCCTTGCCATTACTGCGGGCTGTGTGAGCGCGGCTGCGCCACTCACTCCTACTTCAATTCTGCGTTCACCACCGTCCCCGATGCGGTCAAGACCGGCAATTGCACCTACATTCCCAACGCCATGGCGTATAAAGTTTTGATGGATGCGGAACATAATCGGGCCCGGGGAATTCTTTATATTGACCGCAATTCACGCCAACCCCGTGAGATCAAGGGACGGGCCGTCATTCTTTGCGCTCAGGCGTTTGAGTCGGCACGGATTCTTCTGAACTCCGCCAACCGGCAATATCCAAATGGCCTAGCCAATTCCAGCGGCGTGTTGGGGCACTATCTGATGGACCATATCGCCGGAGCTGGCGCGAGTGGCGAGTTTCCGAAACTTCCTGGAAAGCCCAATATCAACGGGCCCAATCGCCCTTGCGGCATCTACGTGCCACGCTTCCGCAATCTTCCGAACGGGCCACGGTCCCAAAAGTTCCTGCGAGGCTACGGCTATGAAGGTGGCGGGGATGTTCACTTTAATTGGAAGGCGCCAGGTTTTGGAACACCCTTCAAAGAGAAAGTTTTCGAACCTATCAACCGGCTCGAGATTGAGACCTTCGGAGAGGTTCTCGCCCGTTGGGACAATTACGTGGAGATTGACCCGGCCATCGTGGACACCTATGGGATTCCGGTCCTCCGCTTCCACATGAAACATGGAGAGAACGAATTTGCCTTGCTGCGCGATTCGGCAGACGCCGCAGCCGAAATGATGGAAGCTGCCGGAGCGAAGAACATCAAGCCGTGGTACCGCCCACGCGGGCCGGGGGGTGTCCGGCATGAGGTGGGAGTGGCACGCATGGGCGACGACCCCAAGGCGTCAGTCGTGAATCAATTTGAGCAATCCCACGACGTGGACAACCTTTTCGTGATGGACGCGGCCACTTTCTGCTCCAACCCTTGTGAGAATCCCACCTTGACGCTGATGGCGCTGTGTGTGCGCTCGTGTGATTATTTGATGGATGAAATGAAACGCGGAAGCATTTAAGAGGCCTGTCAATGTGGGGGAGAAGTTTCGCTCAATCCCTTCGATTTGAGAAACTCTTGGACGACCACCTGAACGTCGCGGTGTTCTCCATCCACTGCATAGTTCATTCTTCGCATCTCTCCGGTGGAGATTCTCCCGGCAAGATGATTCAGCGCCGTTCGAATTTCCGGATGGAGTCTTTCTGTGGCCGTCCGCACCACGGGAACGGCCTGGTAAGGCGGGAAGTAATGGCGGTCATCCTGGAGAATGGCGAAGTGGAGCGCATCAATCTGGCCATCGGTGGTGTTGCCGGCCACTAGGTCCACTTGCTTGCTCTGGAGGGCGCGATAGAGAAGGCCAAGGTCCATGATTCGGGGCGGCGCGGCGAAGCGCAGGCCGTAAGCCTTCACCAAACCTTGGTAGCCGTCCGGACGCTCCATGAATTCGTAACCAAAGCCCGCGCGCCAATGCGGCGCATCGGCGGCTGCCTGGGAAATTGTGCGGAGGTTCAAGCGTTTTGCATCTTTCCCGCGCACCACGATGGCGAACGAGTTGTCAAATCCGAGCGGCGGTCCGACGTCCAAGTCAAAACGCCGGGCATAAGCCTGCTTCACCATCTCGTAGACCTGTTGAGGGTTTGCTTGCGGTTTTTCCTTCAGAATCGTGGTGAGCGCCGTGCCCGTATATTCCGGGTAAATATCAATGCGCCCGGAAAGAATCGCCTGCTGGCAAATATAAGTCCCCGCCAGATAGAATCGCCGCTCCACCGGCAACCCTGTCTGGGCGTGGAGGTACTGCGCGAACAACTCACCGAGCACCAACTGCTCGGTGAAATTTTTGGAGCCGATCACGATCCTTTGGCGGCGAGGAGGCCCGCAGGCCGCAAGGATAAGCAGGACCGCCAGTGTCGCCGTCAGACGCAATCAGGCTTCCTCCTGCGCGGGATGCCGCAAGGCTTTTTCAATCAGTCCGATGCCAAAATCCGCGAGCAGCGCGAGAAGGGCAGCGGGAATGGCTCCGGCCAGAATCAGTTGGTTGTTCACCATAGCAAGCCCACGGAAGATGTACTCACCGAGTCCGCCCGCGCCAATGGCAGCGGCGATGGTGGCGAGTCCCACAGAAATCACCGTGGCCACGCGCACGCCCGCCACAATGACGCTCAAAGCCAGCGGCAATTGCACGTGCATCAACAGTTGCCGGTCCGTCATGCCCATGCCGCGCCCAGCCTCCACCACGGCCGGATCAACATTGGCAATGCCGGAGTAGGTGTTCTGGATGATGGGCAGCAGCGCATAAAGAGTGAGGGCGAGGATGGCCAGACGGTCGGCGCGATTGCCAAGAAAAGGAATGGGCAGGAGCAGGCCAAACAACGCCAGGCTGGGCACCGTCTGCATCAGGTTAGCGATGCCTAGAACGGGCTTCTTGAACATGGGCTGGCGCGTGAGCAGGATACCGAGCGGAATGCCGATGATGACCGCGAGCAGCGTGGAGATCCCCACCATCCACAGATGCTCCAGCGTCAGCTCGATCACTTCCGTGCGGTGGTTCAAGAAGAATTGAAGCAGACTCAAGCGCAACCCTCTCTGAGCTTGGGATTGCCCTCAAAAGCAGCAAGGTATTGAAGGGCCAAAGGGTCGCGAGAGGCCAGGAAGCTTTGCGGAGTGTAGGCGCCTTGCATTTGGCCCGCATCAAACAGGCAAATTCGCGTGCCGAGCAGAAGTGCTTCCGGCAGATCGTGGGTGACAAAGACGATGGTTTTGTGCATAGCTTGCCGCAGTCGCAGAAATTCCTGCTGGATTTCTGAACGGGTAATCGGGTCTAAGGCTCCGAAGGGTTCGTCCATAAGCAGAATGGGAGGGTCCGCGGCCAGCGCCCGAGCCACGCCCACTCGCTGACGCTGCCCGCCTGACAACTGGCGCGGATAACGGCTGGACAGCGCCGGGTCAAGGCCTACCCTCGCCAACAGGTCACGCACCCGGTCCTGAATCCGGTCCGGCGGCCATCCCTCCAGTTCGGGAACCAATCCCACATTTCTGCCAATGGTGAGATGCGGAAAGAGCCCGATTTCCTGAATCACATAGCCAATCTGCCGCCGCAGTGAAATCGGATTCCAATCGCGGGTTTGCCGGCCCTCAACCCACACCTCGCCTTCGCTCGGGTCCAAAAGGCGGTTGATGAGTTTGAGCGTGGTCGTCTTGCCGGACCCGCTCCGTCCCAGCAGCACACACGTCTCACCCTGTTCGATCCTGACCGTGAGTCCTTGGAGGATCATCCGTTGGCCCACCCGGTATCCGGCGTTGCGAAATTCGATGGTCAATGGTGCGCGGGCCTCCGGGGTCGTCTCATGCTCTGTACAGTATGCCATTCCTGTCCAAGCCATGAGGTAGTGGAACAGTTTGTTTGCTGTGGCGGCGGTCTATGACCGCCGGTCTTGAGAATTCAATGGCTTCGGCGGTCATAGACCGCCGCTACAGCAAACTGAACCGCCACCGGCCCTTGACGAGCCGTGGATTTACACATCATATTAAGTAAAGCCGCAGCATTCAAAGGGGCCTGTAGCTCAGTTGGGAGAGCACCTGGTTTGCAACCAGGGGGTCAGGAGTTCGAACCTCCTCAGGTCCACCAGTCCTTTCGGGTGGTGTCCTTATGGCATCCTTGGGGTCGTTCCAAGCATGACTGTGAAGTTTGGTTTGCCGGCCGCATGGGCAAGCGCTGCATGGTGGGCTTCGTGGCTAAGAGTTTCCCGAAGATAAACGCTGGATTCGGACTTAGAGAATGGCAAATTGTTTTGAGAAATCTGGTGTAATTTGTTGATAGCGCATGGGGTGCTTGCAGGATGGGTGTATGAGCAAACAATTTCGCGCCTGCGGCTTGAACAGCCTTTTTCGCTACCGGCGTCGCTGCAGGAGTGGCTGCCTTATCCAGTCTATCCGGTTTGACACCGTGACGCGGCGGAATTAGGGTGATGAAGGGTTCCACATACCACAGTCGGAGTAGGGATCATGATTGCTCACAACCCCCTCCACAGAGCCGGACGGGCGGGTTTCCCGCATCCGGCTCTTGCCTTAGGTGATGACGCCCATGCGGCGCAGGGGATAAGGATGACAGACGCGGACGGGAGGCAGCCAGCGGCGGATCAGCCGCCGCATCCGGTCCCACAGGACGCGACCGTTCTGGCCCCGCCGCGAGAGCGCGCGATGCCAGAGCCGGCCCACTTGGAATCGAAAGATGGCCAGCGCCGGCGTGTTCATGGGCACTCCATAGTAGCGGAAATGTCCACTCACCACCGAGCGAAGCCACTGCCCCGTCCTTGGGATGGGATCGTGCATGCGCCGCCGCAGTTCGGTTTTCACCTCGCTCAGCTTCGCCTGCAACCGCTTGCGGATCGTCTGCCGCCGCACCGTGAACATTCCGTCGCTCCTCTTCTTCCCGCAAATATGCGTGAAGCCGGGGAAGTTGAATGTCTCCGGTTTCCCTTCTCCGCGCTGCTCCCGGTTCCGAGCCGCATAGGGCCCGAACTCCAGAAGGCGCGTCTTTTGGGGATGCAGTTCGAGTTGGAACTTCCGGAATCGCTCCGCGAGCTCCGCCCCGAACTGTTCGGCATCCGATTTCACCTGGAAGCCCAGCACGATATCGTCCGCGAATCGCACGACGATCACATCGCCGTGAGCTCGCTTCCGACGCCACACTTGGACCCACAGGTCGAACACGTAGTGAAGGTAGATATTCGCCAACAGGGGCGACGCACTGCCACCCTGCGGCGTTCCTTCCTCCATCCGTCTCCGTTGCCCATCCTCCAGCACGCCCGCCCTCAACCATTTCTGGAGGAGCCGCACCACGCGCCGGTCCGCTATCCGGTGCTCCACGAATTTCACCAGCCATTCGTGCGCAATGCTGTCGAAATAGCCGCGAATATCCACATCGAGCACCCCGTTCACCTTCCGCGTCAGCCATCCCGTGTAGAGCGCATCCAACGCCTGATGCGGGCTGCGCCCCGGCCGGAACCCGTAGGAGAAGCCGAGAAAGTCGGTTTCATAGATGGCGTTCAACACCTCGACCGTTGCGCGCTGGACGATCTTATCTTCCAGCGCCGTCACGCCGAGCGGCCTCTGCCGCCCGTCGGCCTTGGGAATATACACCCTCCGCACCGGCTGGGCCCGGTACGCTCCTCGCTTCAGCCGTTGGGAGAGGTCCTGGAGATTGGCTTCCAGTCGCTCGCCGTAGTGCTGCCACGTCTCCCCGTCCACGCCCGGCGCGGCTTCCTTCTTCAGGCTGAAGTAGGCCGACCGCAGCGTTTCCAGGCTGTAGATGTGGTGCAGGAGCGCGGTGAACCGCAACTTCTTATCCTTCTTCGCTGCTTGACGTACCCGCTCCAGCGCACTGAGCGCGTCCGTCCGGCTCGGTGTCCGGGACGCGTTTGGCTGAGGCAGGTTCCCTTTAGCCAGACCCCTTCCCTCCGTCCCCTCCGCCGCCAGTGGCCCGGCCTGGTTTGGGGACTTCTCAGGTACTACGGGTCGGTCCGACTTCCCGTGTTCGTTCATCATCGGCGTACGTCCTTAGACTTCCCGATGCGTCCTGTAGGCCTTCCGGCTCCGGGTGGACACGGGATCTCCCGGTTCCCAGACGAGATGCTTCCGTACGTGCCTGGGGTCTCTGACCGCGCGGGACCCCGGAGCGCCTCGCGATATCGGCGCCCCGGATGCTGCCTTCCGCTTTCTCCTACAGCGTCGGCATCCCGGAGGAATTGTCTTACGCGGCTGAATACCCGGCCCATACGTTCCCCTGTCAACGCTTCGACGCCGCCCTCGCGAGCGGCTCCGCATGACTCGGGGCCGGTGTGGGTCGCTAATCCTTCACCGTGTGACTCTTTCATTCACTACACCTCGCCGGTTTATCCGGCGCACAGGAGACACCGCCCATGACCGGAATTCAGTTCATCACCGACGAGAAAGGCCACAAGGTAGCCGTCCAAATCGACCTCAGGATGCACAAGGCAATTTGGGAGGACTTCTGGGATGGCTTCGTGTCCGAATCGCGCCGCAAGCAAAAGGGCATTCCCTACGAGGAATACCGGGCCAAGCGATTGAAGGGCCATCGTCAGCGTGGCTAGATACTCCCTCGAAATAAAGCCATCTGCTGGGAAGGATCTGGGCGCGCTCAATGATGCGCTGTTTGCCCGGATAGACCGCAAGATTCTGGCACTCGCCGAAAATCCACGCTCGCCAGGATGTAAGAATCTCAGAGGATACAAAGACCAGTGGCGAATTCGTCACCGAAGCGAGGACTACGAAAGATGACCGCCGAGCGCACCCGAGCCGATATGCAGATTGCGAGAGCACGAGGCGTGAATTAGAGCGCGCCCTGGAGATGATCACAGGCAAGCATTCGTAGCCCACGCCGAATCCTCCGCGGAAGTACGCTCTCGGCCGCCGCCTGAACCCGGCACGAGATGCTATAGGCCCCAAGAAAGTTTTTCACCTCGTGTCCTCGGCGCCGGGGGAAACGCCGCTTGCCAGGAACCGCAGGGGCGCATACACAAAAACCAATGTCTCCACCACCCGCGTCACCTGACCCCGTTCACCGATTTTCATATTTTGAAGTATGATAATAATTCCATACGAATGCGAAATAAGAACGTGTCGTTGTTTTGGACTCTCAATGTATGACGATGTGTCCTAAGAACTGGACCAGTGGTGGGGGGGAGACGTGAAAGTCCGCGCCAGCCAACCAAAACGGAAATTCCGGATAGCAGAATGACAGATCTTCGCCAATCCCTGGCCACTCTCGCTACGCAGGCCTCCTCCATCAAGCAGGAGGCAACTCTCCGCCAGTACTTCATCCAGGCACTCGATGACTTCGTAAGAGACACCGACTTGTTCAGCATTAACGATGGGCCGCTCTTTCAGTTGGAGGAGCCCATCATACGCGGCAGGTCGGACGCCCGACTTGGGGCGCTAACATTTGAGGTTAAGCTCCCGAAGCCAATCGGCAAAGGAGTGGACGCCGCTACTAGACAAGTGCGCGGGTACATTGACGAGTATCGGGACCGGTTTATCCACGTTCGTGGTGTCGCTTATGATGGGACATCTATGGCCCTCCTGGACGAACAGAAGGAAATTGTATTTATAGGTCCAGTGCAAGACGGTGCGACCCTTTTGGCATCTTGGCTTACGTCGCTCGCTGCAGCAGCCAAGACTCCCGAGGACATGGTTAACCGTTTTGGGTCTGCCTCAGCATTGAGCCAGAACACAATCAAGACACTCTATGACCTCTTTACTCGCTTTGAGCCTCAGATTCCATTTATAGAAGAGGTGTTCACAATCTGGAAGGCAGTGTACGGCTGCGCGGCGAACATCAATAAGGACACCATTCAGGGCCTCAAGCGCAGCGCCAGGGGACTTGGCATTATTATAAAGGGAAGGAAGGATGCCGAAAGATTCGTTTTCGCCCTCGAGACATATTTGAGCATTCTACTGAAATTACTGGTGGCCAGAGTTGCCGTCGAGCAAAAGCTCGTATCACAAGACTCAGTCTTTGGTTTGATCTGCGAGCCGCGTGGAAGCGAGCATCTTCGCTATGCCGATCTTGCCTCGTTCATACCTCACCTGGCCAACGTTTTCGAGGAGGACCCTTTTGACTGGTTCATAGACGCTGCTCGGGCACAACGGGGCTCCGAGATAAGCGTCCGCGACGTCCTGCGGTGCATAGTCGAGAGTATAGACAACGTCCATCTCGTCGAGATGGGTCAGGACTTCTTACAGATTTTCTACCAACACTTCTTTGACGCTGCCTCTCGCAGAGCTTTGGGCGAGTTCTATACCAACAGTGATCTAGTGCGCGAGACTCTTGACGCCATTGCCTACGATGGCGAGGCGGACAAGCCAATCATCGACTTTTGCTGTGGCTCGGGCAATTTCCTGGTAGAAATTCTCAAGCGGGTGCGTTCAAAGGGGAAGAATCGCAGGCCCAGTTTGCTGCTGGCCGAAATTGAGCAAAATGTGGTCGGCGTGGACATCCACCCCCTGGCGGTCGCCATGGCCCGTGTTAACGTCATCATTGCTGTGGCACCGCTCCTCGAACGGGGCCATAAGTTCCGAGTGCCTATCTACTGGGCGGATTCGCTAGTGAGACTTTCAGTAAAGGAAAAGGACAGAAATCTGGGTGCTTTTGGCGAGCCAGTCAAGATTAGCATTCCGGGAATGACGGCGTTCAATCTGCCAGAACCTGAGAGATTCGATTGGGAAAAGCTCTTCGATTTTTGCCGGCAGCATATCAGCCGGTCTCCGGGCACGGCGGAGTTTAGTCGAGTCTGGCAGCGCTTTGAAGAGCAATACGCAGCCGAGGAGATTTTGCCCTTTGAAGACGTACTGAAGAGCTTTATCCAAGGGTTGGTAGACCGCCACAACAGCGGCCGCGACACGCGTTGGCTTCCAATGCTCCGCAACATCCTTTTTGTGGAAAGACACAAAGGAAGATTCCAGTACGTGGTGGGCAACCCGCCTTGGGTACGCATCCATAACATTGATGAGGAACTGCGAAAGCGCATTAACGACGACTACGCCTACTGTGCAAAGGCTGGTTGGCAGCGCGGCTGCGACTTGGCAGGCATAGGGCGCGGATTTGCGAGGCAGACTGACCTCTGCGTGCCCTTTGTGGAGCGAGGGTTTGAGCTTCTGGCGCCCGGCGGATTCTTCTCTTTCGTAATTACATCCAAAGTGCAGCAGGCCTTGTACGCGAACGCATTGCGTCGTGATCTTGTAACGAAGAGGACTTTGATAAGGCTAAGCGATTACTCCCTCTATCCTCTGCCGCTTTTCGAGGGAGCAGTAAATTACCCCCTGGTCTTGAGTGCGCGAAATCAAGAGCCTGCACCCGGTTCCACGTGCCGCGTTCAGGTGACCAACTCACAGCAGCGCCAACTTGAATTTGACGTGCCGCAGAAAGAGCTGAGTCTGCTACAGGATGATCCTGAATCTCCTTGGCTCATGGCGCCACTCGGAGCCGTTGCAGTATTCCGGAAGATGCAGGCTAATGGGCAGATGTTGGGCGAAGATGACGCGACCCAGCCTCGAAGAGGGGTTGTTACCGGTGCCAATAGGCGCTTCATAGTGACGGGCATAGAGGCAACGGACTCTTCGAAGGAGGTCATGATTACGACCGAAGCTGGTGAGGCGGTGCGCATAGAGAAATCTTTGCTAAGGCCTCTGATTAGAGGACGGGACCTGCGGGCTTGGGGCTACTCGATAAGGGACGCAATCATCTGGACGCACGATGACGAAGATGGTGCGGTTCTTAGCTCGCTGCCCAAACGTGCGGAGCAGTATTTCCTTAGATATTCCAAAGACCTGCAGGCTCGCGACGACTTCAAGAACGACATGCCGATTTGGACGCTGTTTCGCGTGAGTAGGGAAAAGTTGGGACTGAAGGTGGCGTGGAAAAGATACGGCACCGAAATGCAGAGTTGCATTGTCGAGAAAGAGCACACGCTTAAGATGACGGGAAAACGGGTCGTCGTCCCCCTCCAGACGGCCTACTTTATTCCGATCGACGGACGCGGCAAGGGTCTGCTAATGACCGGTGTGTTTAATTCCATTCCCTTCAAGGCGCTGATGATGTCCTTCGCAGTAAGGGCCCGCGGTGCGTACTTTCATTACGGGTCGTGGATCGTAGGGCTCGGAGTGCTCCCCGTAACGCAGGCGATCATAAAGGAATCGTGGCGGAACCATAACGGCAAGTCTGCAACTCCGGAGGCGATTCAGCGGATTACACAGTTGAGCGGGCAACTGCACGAGCATCTCGACGACGCCACGCGGTCCCGGTGCCAGAGCCTGCTCGAACAGGCAGTGGCGGATGCATTCCATCTGACAGAAGATGAACTGCAAACCTTGACCGATTACTACATTTTTATGCGTCCTCCTCAGGAAGCCACTGAATCGCTCGACCTAGAGAGAGGTGACGCTGAAGACTTGTGACAGCGAGCAAGCGCAGATCTGCCTTGTAAATCTGCAACCAGGGGGCAGGAGTCCGAACCTCCTCACGTCCACCCTGTTCAATCAGTCGCGAATTCCTGAAGGGCCTGCGCCGGACCACCCAAAAATTACCTGGGACCGCCCGCCTTCTCTGGTAGCATAGAATAAGCAGTTAGAGGTTCTGATGAACAGAGAATACGTAGAGCGGCGAGATGATGGCTATTGGATAGCCGGGAGCCGAATCTCGCTGGATTCCATCGTCTATGCGTTCCTGCGCGGAGCCTCGCCAGAGAGCATCGCCCATTCGTTTCCTCTCATTGCGCTTGAACAGGTTTATGGAGCTATCGCGTACTATTTGGCGCACCAGCAGGAAATCGATGCCTACCTTCAACAAGGCGAGGTAGAATTCGAAGAGTTGCGCGAGAAAACTCGCTTGGCCAATCCCCTCCTTTACAAGAAACTCGAAGCGGCACACCAACTCATTCAAACCTCCCGCTCATGAAAATAAAATTTTTGGCGGACGCGGACCTTAGTGAGGATATCGTCAATGGCGTCCTGCGACGGCGTCCTGCGACGGGAGCCACAAGTCGATTTCCAAGTGGCAGCCGAAGCGGGACTCCGGGGCTTGAGTGATAATCAAGTATTGGCTTTCGCAGCCCGCCTATCACTGCCCCAGGGGATTCGTCGAGGCGCGGTCCGTCCGGGATCCCGGCTCACGGCTCTCGGGTTGGCAGGTCTCCCGACAGTTCGTAACACGTAAACCCGTCTTGCTCTCGCGTGCATTTCCAGTTCACGGCATCGTACTCAGGTTGCGCCACTCGACCGAAGAACGTGACCCTCACGTCGCGGGGCGGTCCACTATCACAGTGCAGCATCGTGACCGCGTACCCGGCATCTTTGCCCTCCGCCGCTGCCGTCTTTGCGTCTAGCGGGATAGACACGCACTCTTTACTCTCGCCGACGAACCAACTCGCCTCCGCAGTTATCGTCGTGTCCTCATGATGCGGAATCCAGCCTACAGAATCTAATCCAAGATACAGCACAGCTATCGTGAAGAACAGGAGGACGACCCATATTAGTAATGTCCTCGCCTCAGCTTCCAAGCGGAGCTGTCGGGCACCGAAACTGTCCTTTGCAGCTATCACAATATTCTCCTTGGACTTCGGTGGCGGCTGCAACTCGCGGGCCAGTGCATCCAGAGCCCGATTTGCGGCCTGGATTTCGGCGTCAGTGAGGGGCCGTGGTGGTTCGGGGTTTAGATTCTTGGCTTCAACTATTTCAAAGTGGGAGTCAGCAAACCTTACGCTGGCAAACTCGCGCCCGCGCCGCTGAAATAGGTGCTCAACAGTAACCTCCTGCGTTGAGCCATTGGCAGTAACCAGCTTTGCCATCTCACCAATCTGAACTCGACTCATGGGTGCACGCTTTCACGGGCAACATGCGACTTCAAGGTGCTTCCTGACTTGCCGCGAGGGCTCCTAACCCGCTTTATTCATGAATTTCATGGCCCAATTGCGGCAAAGGCAGATTTGGCGCGGTCATGAACGTAATTTCGGCTCTTATGGAAAAACGACACAGCGTCGAATGGGTTTCTCACGCCGTTAGTCGCAGACCCGCATGTCCACTGGCTTGAGCAAAATAGTGACGTGTTCATGAATAATCCGGGCTAAGAATGCCCCGCCATCGCGCAGAATCGCCCGGGGCGTGCCGAACGGAACCGGGCCAAGGGAAGGCGCGCGCAACCGTCAGAAATTTGGTCCACACTTTGGCGCACACCACCGTCAAAAACGGTAGTAATTATCACACTTGACGGGTGGGGAAAACCCTCACGACAGGCGCATATACCTGAATCCGGCGCATTCTCAGAGGCGGGACGGCGTCTCGGTCGCGGATT
>CALCEB010000107.1 GCA_937900045.1 uncultured Acidobacteriota bacterium | reverse complement strand
ATCTGCTCATGGCAATGGCGCGCGAGCTGGTGACCGAGAAGGGGATCGGTGAAAATGCCGAGCTCGTCTGGCGCGCAATTCAACACCAACATTCAGCACTGGTGCATGCAGTGCCAGCCATTATTGAATCCGAGTCTGAGCCGGAGATGCTGCCCGATACCCTACTCCCCGCGCAAGAACCCCTGCCCACCGCCCTCAATCAGTTGCTGCTGTTCGGCGCATCGCTTGCCGCGTCATCCGGCCACAAGCGCCCGGCCCGGAGGGTAGCGCCCATAGTTTCGTCCGCTGCGGATCAACTACCTCTCTTTTGAGCATTCCCAAATTCCCGTTGCAAGCACTTCTGTCGTTGTGGCCAGCCGAAACGCGGGTGAAGGCGATGGGGCCGATGCTGCCACTTTCAGTGAACCTAAACCGAAAGAGGTTGCGGTGCGGTGCTGGATGACTTGCATGGTTTCTTTAGCCCAACTGGCACAGCGCAGGAGAGTACGGCCCACCAGCCTGTAGGGTCTGGCGGAGCGGCGGCAAGCTCGCAGAGCGGAGCCATAGCCTGACCGCAGAAGGAATAAATGCCACGGTGCTTTCCATGTCCCCACTTCGGCTGCTGCCCTTATTGGATTCTGCGAAGCACTCCGGAACGGAGGGTGGTCCTCTGTGGCCTGTGGTCCTGGATATTCAAGAATTGGGTACGCTTTCCACTGAGCCGCGAGCTGGAGTTGGTGGCGATTCGCTGGTAGAGAATTACGCGCACTCTGGCAGAGAGAGCAAATTGTCGGTCCAAACCTGATCGGCGTAAGTCTGTACGAACTTTGTGCCGTAAATGTTCTCCCTCCCATACAGGTAGGCCTTGTTACCACGCTGGTCCAAGACGTACGCGACACCGCGCTCGTTCTTTATCCAGTTATAGACCTTTTCGCGAGCCCATTTCCCCGACTTCCCGGTGCCATCTTCTACCCACCCGAGGCTTATTATCGCCGCGTGGGGATCAAGATGGTGACCTTCCTCCTTGTTGATGCAGGTGATTCTTATCGACATTCCGCGACTCCTTCGTCTAAATCTCAGAATCGCCTCCCGATTCTGACTGTCAGATTATTTCTCACATGTCAAGACGAAAATACCATAAGGCGCTGATTGTGTCAATAATTCTTGACATTCGGGTACATCCGTGAAAGAATTGAATCAAGAAAACTACTCCATAAGGAGGTGTCGTGGAACGGTCATTGAGAGAGGTTATAGGTGGCAATCTAAGAGCGGCCCGTGAAAACGCGGGCCTATCGCAGGAAACGTTTGCCGAAAAACTTGAACTCTCTAGGGCTACCTTGAGCGCCATTGAAAACGGTCATTCGGAGATCAGTAGCACCAATTTGCTGAGGGCATCCCAGATTCTTGGACTTCCGGTGACGGATTTCTTCAGCGAGAAGCAAGAGAGTGTTGCGCTTCTATACCGGGCTGCAGAGCATGTTATTCCCAATCCGGAAGCCTGTTCAAGGTTCCGGCGGTTTTGCGAAGCATACCGTGAGTTGGAAGAAATCGTTGGCGTAGCGGACACGCTCCTCTCGCCGCCGGAGTATTCCTATTCGCCCGAATTCCATTCGAAGCCGCTCCAGTTTGCCGCACAGGTGGCATATTCGGAGCGCGAGCGGCTGGGCCTCGGCCAGATTGACCCCATCGAAAACATCTTCAAGCTTCTTGATGACAGCGGCGTGCGAATCTTTCCTTACCGAGTCGAGCAAGAAGGAGTCTTCGGAATCTCCGCCTTTTCGCGCGCGTATGGTCCCTGCATCATGGTGAACACGGTCAATTCAATTGAGAGGCAAATATTCACGGCAGCTGATGAATACGGCCACCTTTTGATGCACCGCGCCTTTTACACGAGCGCCGACTTGTCGAATGCCGGCGAGCGGGATCACGAAATGGAAGAGATGACTCATATCTTCGCAGCGAACTTCCTGGTTCCAGAAATCGGGCTGCGTGATGCGTTTGGGAAGAATGTGGCGCGGAGGAACATCGACCTGGAAGACATCGTTTTCTTGAAGCGTCACTTCCGGGTTAGCGCACAGGTGATGGCGCGGCGTCTGTTTGACCTGGGGCTGATCACGCATTCCGAGCAACGGCAGGTACTGGAGAGCGCGAGCAAGGCCGAACCCGACGCGAAAAAAGAATATGCACCGCTGGGCGCCGACTTGGTTGGCGAGTGGCAAAGTGTTTCGAGATTTATGCATTTGGCGCGCAAGGCGGTGCTATCGGGAATGATCTCTTTGGGGAAGCTCGCGGAACTCCTAAACCAAAACCTATTGGAGGTCAGGTCACTGGTAAAGGAATGGCGGAAGGAATTCGTCCTTGCGCCAGCTTAGTTTAGGTGAGTTATCGCTCGATGCGAACGTGGTGGCGGACTTCTACCTAACCGGCAATCTCACACTGCTCGGGGAGCTCTTTGGCGGGCGAATGCTCCTCTCGGATTTCGTCGAAAGAGAGCTCGCTGACGCCCAGATTGGCCTCCAAGAAGCAGAGGTCGTGAAACTGACAACGGATGCGGAGTTGCAACTTTTCGACAGCATCCGCCGAAGCGATCCGAGGCTTGGAGCCGGAGAGCTCGGCGCACTGACCGTTGCAAAGTTGCGCGGCGCGATCCTGCTAACGAACGATGCTCGCGCCAGAACTGCCGCCGGCAAACTGGAAGTGAAGGTCTCAGGTTCGCTGGGAATTTTGCGGTACGCAGTCGAGGCCGGCAGGCTCACACCCACCGAGGCCGTGGCAATGCTTGACAGGACTGTGCAGGAAGGCGCGTGGATCTCGGCAGATTTAGTGGAGCAATTCCGGCGCGAGATGCGCGGAAAGGAATAGCGCTCATCGCTGATAGAACAGAAGCCAGGCCGGGTTTTCGCATTGATTGGCATTCTCCAGTAGTTCAGTCCCGCACATCTTTCGTCGCAGACAATTCATGCCGCGAGCCAGGCGTAAGCAGAAATCCGCCCCCGGTGCCCAATACGACGCCGAAGCAGGAATACCGATGCCACCCGGAACCAATCGAGAGCCTCTCACTCCCGCCTCACTCACATCACGCTGTTCTCTCCTTCCCAAGTTCTGCTCCCCTCTTCTGCAGCCGGCGCCAAATGTGTGGGCTGGTCTCACGGAGAATCACACGGAACTGATAGATTTCAGTGGGGGTGGTGGCCTCATTCATAGCCCCCGAGCATATCAAGAGGGCACCTGAAGCCGCCAGGCCCCCGCTTTGGCACGGTCTCCCACATCACATTGGACGGACCGGCGATCCCATGCCTCTCCAGGCACGAGAACAACAGGCGCTCCTTTCGTTGGTAATGCTTCTCCACGTCCATAAGGTCATTCAATGTCTGCCGCCAGTTCGGGAGTAACGATTGTGCGCTCGTTGCGTCTGGCAGTTCACCTATTCCGCTCGTGGCCTGCCGGATGCGACTGAGAGCGGCTTGCACAGCCTCGTTCTCGCGGCGAAACGTATCGAGGATGTGACCGGGAACTTGGGAAAAGTCCGGTTATTTCGAGCCTGCGGGACCGGCCTTGGGAGCTTCCGGATCGAGGAGCACCATCTCGATCAGGCGCAGGTGGGTGATTTCGCCTGTTTCGGGATTCATTTCCGGAATGATTTGGTAGCTCTCGAGTCGGGCGACGTATCCTTCCGCCTCAAGCTCGATGACGCGCCGGTGGAAGGTGTCAGCATCCCACTCGCGAATGATCTCGACTGTGGACATCAAAGTGTACCTCTCACGCCTCCAATTGCCTCGGGCACAAGCAATTTTCGAGATCCCCCGCCGCGCGCCAGACTGAACGCCTGACCTCAAGAGGATCAAGGCTGCTGGCCAAAGGACGCCAAGCAGTTGTAGGTGCCGCCAGATCTTTGCTCAAACACTCGGCTACGTGAAAGTAGGCTTGAGGGAACCGGCGCAGGAATGCGAAAAAGTCGTCGCAATGGAAGATCCCCAAGGTTAAAGGAGATTCGCATACGGCTGAGAGCCTGTAAGGGCCGCCTGAAATCGCGGCGCTGACCCCCAGTAGGTCGCCCGGACTGGCCATGTGAACCCTCCACCAGCGGCCCCTGGCATCGCAGACATTCACGCTGGCATTCCCGGCTAAGACCAGGAAGACGTGTGCCGCTGGCTCACCCTCGTTGAATATGGACAAACCTTCTGCGTAGCTCCTGACGGCGCATCTCATGAGCGTGTCACGAACCGCTTCCTCGGGAAGGTCACTGAAGATGGGAGTCTTCCTCAGCGTCAGAATTTCTGACAGTCGAGGGGCGCGCGCTGCTAAGGGGCTACCTATCTTGTGCATGACTGCATCATTAGCCTGGCATCGCCTCCCGGTCAGTGATCGGGATCATAGGAGCTTGTGACGGGCGGCCTTGAGAACGAACGCCGGTCTCAGCAGCTCTCGCCATCTTTCGCAAGAGCGGCCCGGTTTCGGATGGTGTGCAGCCCGAGCGCTTCGGCGCTGAATCCACGCGGCAAGCCTTACTTGTGAGCAGGGGATTCGCGCTTATTCCGGCCATCGGGTTCGGCTTGAAGTGTCGAAGCCCGCCGCGAGCCAGCCGCCGAATCCTGATAGATCGCGTCTCGGAGCATGCGAAAGAACAAGGCCAAGCCAAGCAGCAAGAGCGTGCTGCCTGGCGCAAACGCACACACAGTTCTGAGTCCCATAAGGTCCGGTTCGGAAGCGTCCCGAGGCAGAAGCGTAACGAATGCCAGAAAGACCGCAACCGCCGCCAGCCCGGTCAGAACAGTATAACGACGCGGCCTTCTTATTTCTTGATTCTGGTCCTTGCCGTGTTTCACCATCTTCTATCCTTGTATACTGCGGAACGTACAGCACTCCGCGATGCCCGCGCGCTGCAAAAAATTCACGATTGCTTTGGCGGAATCACCGTTCTGGGCCACTGCGAGTCCCGCACTCCCATCTTCGAAACTTACGTTAGTGTGAGCTGAACAAAAAGTCGATGCTGATCGAATGATTTGCTCTGACCGTTATTCGCCGGTCTTCGGTTCCGAAAGTCGCTGTCCATACAGCCAGCGTGTAATCGCCTGGCGGAACTCCTTTCATCGTGAATCTGCCGTTGCTTCCAGTGACTGCGTAGAATGGGTTCGTCGTGACACCAACATACGCGTACATCCAACGATGGTGGTTGCAGGTGACTGGAATCATGCACTCGGGCTTGGTAAATCGGGCGCGCAACGGCGCGCTCCCCGGCAGTAAGGAATGATTCGAGGGGCGGTTTATTTGCGGCACAAAATGGATGTTGTGCGTGGTCGGATCTTCGGAAGTAATCTCAATGGGCTGCCCCACCATAACGCCGAATACGTGCGGCCGGAATATGCAGCGCACTTGGTCCAAGATGACTGGCTGTTTCGGGACTGGATAGGAGCGCCCTTCCAGGCCGCTCTTCACATAGACGAAGGCGTTCGGAAGACTACCGTCCGGTTCTACCTCATAATCCTCCAAATAGACAGGAGCCTGGTTTTCCCTGGCGCACACGGGATCTTGTTCCATGGAGATCCGAATGCGCTTGGGCCGGATTCCGTTGAAACTTACTTTGCCTGTGATCTCTCCTGTCGCGCCCTGGCTGGGTGAATTAGGTTTCCCCTTGGCTGCCGCAGTGCTTGGGTGTCCAGCCGGAGCTTGGGAACTCGAAAGAACCATGAGGCAGAGGGTGGTGGTAAGCGTAAAACAAATTGGTTTACTGAGTCTCACCGGGCACCTTCTTTCCCTCGCCAATATTGGGATGAGATCGCAGGCTACGGCCACAATGTTACTCAACACCCTTCCGTACCGTGGCCCTCCCCGTCAGCCTTCCCCGGTTTCTTGGTAAGGTCAACCCAGAAATTCTGCGCCAGATCCAAATTTTCACGTGCCAAGAGCCGCGTGACGCCGCACGGATCGGTTCGCAGCTCGATCTATTCCACCCGTTGCAAGTCTAAGCCAATACGCATTCCGTTAACCAAAACGACCGTATGGTTGATGACGTCCTGGCTGGTCACTTCGGCGTTGGCGAACTGCCGGAGGAGTGGGAGCGGGCAAAGAAACTCGATGGCTTCAGACGCCTCTCGATCCTGGGCGCCAAATTGATTCAGGATCGTAATGTCCAGGCCAGCGATCCGATCATCGTCAGGCGTCTTATGGAGGATCGGTTTGAGCAAAGGAGCCAGGAAAAGGTCAAAGTCCTGTGCCGCCCGTTTATAAAGCGACGCTGCGCTCCGATCGAAAGGCGTGGGATTACGCAACGTCAATTGCAGATAGATCTGGTGGCGGAAAGTGACAAGTGAGGGCGGTGCGTATTTGACTAAATGATATTGTTCGGCGCCCTGCTTCGCCAGCGCCGCAAATTGCTGCTGATACTTGTTCTGAAGCGCGTCGAGATCAGCCCGACTGGACCCGGTTCCACCGGGTACGCCCTGAATTCCTCTCCCCCGCGCGCTGGCAGCCACCGTTGCGGGCAAGCTTGGAGGTCCCATCGGTACATCCTGGCCGGGAGTTCGGGAACTGCGGGAAGAGTCCGAAGTCGATGCAACAGGGTTATTTGCGCCGCTCCCTGCCGAGTCGCCTTCTGGATTACTGGGGGTAGAACCGGCGCCGCCACTCGGACGCCGCTCATGGTCCTCGCTAGTGGGGAAGGGTTCACCATGCGGCCCGCCGTCCAGCGTCTCCAGGGGGTAAGGTTCTCTCCCCTCCAAGGCCAGCCCAAACCGTTTGTTATCCAGATAAATTTCGGACTCATCAAGGATCTGCTGCCGGCGCGCTTCATCCCGGGCCCGGGGATAACCCAAAGCGCCAGCCTTGCTCAGAACCATGGTAAGAATCTCGACACCCTCGTACTGGTAAGCGTGGGTTTGCGTCCGGACATGGTAAGCGACTTCGATGCCGAATCCATCGAAGTTCGCTGAAGATGAAAAATACTGCGGGAGGAGGCCTAAGATAGGGAGTACAACGCCGTTGAAAACGCGGCGGGCCCGTTGGTTTTGAGTCAGCAGCGCGGAGTTAAACGCAGCATTGTAGTCACCCGAGATTTTCAGGACTAGCCGGTTGTGGAATAAAACAAACTCCAGCCCGCGTGTGTCGGCTCCAAGTTGATTCTTCGGATCCAGGCCGATATACCGTCTCGTCGAAAAGGGGAAAGGAAAGCTTATCCGCCCAACAGCTCTATTCAGAGCAAGCAACTTGGCGAAGTAAATCTGCTCAGGCTCCTTGAGGCGTGGATTCGTGATTTCGGCTGGGCTGATCTGGGCGACAGCAAAGCTTCCGCTTTGAAGGAGGAACAGCAATAGAAACGCACATAATCGAGGCGCTCTGGACACAGCAGTCATAACGACTACCTCGCCTTGTAGTGCGGCAGGGGACGGGCAGGCTTATGATAAGCGGGCTGAGCCACGGCTCGCATGTAAGCGATGATGGCACGAACCTCGTCCTGGGTTAGCGACCTGCCGTAGGGTGGCATCGATGCGGACTTGCCCATCGCGCTGCCACCCAGCGTGATGATGTTGTCTAAATAGGTGTCGCTCATCGAATTCAATACGGTCCCATCATCAATCAGATGGGGCGCGGGATTCAGGTTGGGGCGGTTGGAAGGGCCTGCCGGAGTGGAATCCGCGTGGCACCACACGCAGTACATGTAGAAAAGCCGTTTCCCCTGGCTCTGCTGGTAGTCGAGCGGGATCAAGTGATCCGCGTTGTTCCAGTCCGCTTCGGTATCGTAAGCATTGCGAGGCGGATCAGGCTTCCGGGCAGAGTGCTTGGCGCGGCATGCCGTTAGGGCGGTGAGCAACGGCAGCGCGAGGAGCAGAGCGTATCGCCTCATTGTGACCCTCCTGGCGCAGTGCCGGATCCTGCCTGGCTTTTTTGCTTAAGCGTAAGCAGATAGGCTGTCAACGCCTTGATCTCAGGCTCCGAAAAATCCCGGCGTGGTTCGATCGTGCCAGGAATGAGAGCCTGTGGATTTTTGAGCCACGCTTCGATCCACGCTGCATCCATCCAATTCCCGACGTTCGTCAGCGAGGGTCCCACGTATCCTCCCGTCGCGCCTATCGTGTGGCAGGACTGGCATTCGTACTTTACAAAATAAAGTTGCTTGCCCAAGCTCGCCATTTGGGGCGTGAAGTCCTTCGGATTCACGCCAGCCTTGTTGACTAAAGGATTCTGCAGCACCATCTCGACGTAATCCGCGATGGTGTTGGCTTCTTGATCGGTGAAGTTGAACTGCGGCATACGCACCGTCAGGGTGGGCCGCAGAGTTTGGGGATTCTTCAAAAAGGCGACTAGCCAGGGGTGCTGGGAGCGGCTGCCTTCAAAAGAGAGGTCGGGAGCAAGGGTCCCGCCATAGCCATTGAAGCTGTGGCAAACAAAACACTTGAAGCGGTTGTATAGCTTCCCAAAGTCTCCCGCCGGATCAAACTTCGGCTGGCTGGCCGGGACCGTTAGCAACGCGAATCCAGGGTAGGTTGGCGTTCCGGTCATGCTTAACAAGGCAGTGGTGATCGCATCCAAGTCGGCGGAATCAAGATGATATTGCGGCATTCGGGCCGCCGGATTAACCGAAAGGGGGTCGGAAGTTTTAGCCTGGATATAGGCAACCAGGGTATGGGAAACCTTGGCGTTGCCGAAGAAGAGTTCCGAAACGGTTTTTCCACCCAGGTTGGAGAGGTCTGGACCGAAATCCTTCTGGGGAGCTATTCCCCGAATGACGTGGCAACTGGCGCAACCTTTTGCATTGAACAGGCGCCGCCCATGTTGAATTTCCGCGGGGGTTGCAGGCCCCAGTTTGGGGACGTCGCTCAGCAACTCGGGATCGGACAGTTTATTGAGCATATACTGGGTCACAGCGTACAAATCTTTGTCAGACCACTCGTAGCGTGGCATCTGGGAGTGCGGCAGATAAGCTTGTGGATTTCGGAGCCAACTGACCAGCCAGTCCGGATTCACCTTGCTTCCCACTTTTGTAAGTTCAGGCCCGATGTCGCCGCCGATCAGTTGGGTCTCGCCGAGGCGCACCACGGCCAGTGCATGGCAGTCCGTGCAAAACATCTGACGGAAGCGGAGTTCACCGTAGCTGAGGAGGTCGGACCGGCTCCGCCAAGCGGCCGCGACGCTCGGATCGATCTGAGAGGATTCAACGAGCGGGCTCTTCAGCGAGCTCAGATAGGCGGAAAGGTCCCGAACTTCCCCCTTCTTGAAGCGGAATTGGGGCATGCGGGGGTTGGTGTCGTAGCCATCGACAACGACATTGCCCGAACTGTCGAGGACGGTTCTCGGCTCCTTGAGCCATTTGTAGACCCACGCCCGGCTGACCTCTGCCCCAATATTGCTTAGGTCCGGGCCGAGCATGGCGGGTCGGTCGATGTCCTGCACGCGATGGCATCCCTCGCAATTGAATTTAACCAACAGTTCCCGGCCGCGGTTCAACTGGGGTGTTTCCGGCAGGCTATCCTGATGACAGGTACCGCAAGAGGCCTGAATGTAACGGATGGGCAGAAGCGGTTTCTCCCACGCCAGCGTCGTATCATGCGCTTCGCTTACCTCGGTGGCCAGCCCCTGGCCGCGGTGGCAGACTACACAACCCCACGCCCGGACATGGTGAGGGATCTCAGGATGAGCCCGAAAGGGTTGGGGAACAGAGTCATCCAGCAGACTCGCCTCGGAAATACCTTGGTGGCAAGTCGTGCAGCGGTCAGTGACGTTCAGCTTAGGCAGCCAGATCTGGTCGATGCCACCGTGATAATCGGCCATCAATTGCCGGGAATTGGCTCGCGTGCTTGCGAATTTAGCATATCCTTTCTCATAGCGTTTCCACCCGGCAAAGTGGTCTCGAATGGGGGAAATCGCCAGAACTGCGACAAAAATGACGGTCGAGACCGCATAGATTACACGCAGGCGCTTTGGAATTTGTCCCATCTGTTCAGCGGGCATTTCACCTCCACGACCAGACTAGGGACCACCCCGGACCCCTGAAAAACGTCCCGACCAGTGTCAGCGTCAGGGATACGGCGATAAACCAACTCATGATCCACCAGGAAAGCGGCTGGGCGCGGAGGTAGCGCATCAGCCGCCCGCCCTGCGGTGGGGCAAAATAAGCGGCCAGGGCGAGAGCGGCGAAGGCTACTGTCGGGACGACGACGTCAAAGGCCTCGTGGATCCCGAACACAATGAGCAGCACGGCCACCCCCCCCATAAAAGCCGCCAGGCGGCGCCGGCGGTTTGACGCCCAAAGCGGTTCTCCCTTGATGTTCACATCAAAGTACGGAATCACCACGAGGCCCACGACGACCAAGGTCGGGATCAGGACGCCGGCGACCACGGGGGGCAGATAATGGAGCAGCTCTTGCAACCCCAGAAAATACCAGGGGGCCTTGGCGGGGTTGGGCGTGAGCAAGGGATTGGCCAATTGCTCGAGCGGCGCATCCCAGAAAAGCGCCACAACGACGAGCGCCACGGTGAATATTTCAAAGGCAATAATCTCTCGCAACACCACGTGAGGGTAGGACATCAGTTGCCGCGGCTGAGCGCCCTTCACCTTGGCAGAAGTTTTCTTGGTGATGAAGACGATCCGCTGAGGGTTCTTAACGGCATCGGACCCGAAGCCTACCTCATAACTGTTCTTTTCGCTCATCACTCTCTCCCACTGTGACCGTCTCTTGTTCGACCTGAGTTGCCTCGACGCTCAGGGGTTCTTTTCGCTCCTCACTCTCTCCCACACTCAGGCCGCCGTCTTTTTGAATCCTCCAAAAATGCACGGCAATGAATAGCCCCGCCAGCAAGGGCAGGATGACGCAATGGAGGACGTAGAAACGGAGCAAGGCATTTTCGCCGATAATGTTTCCTCCCAGCAGTAAAAAGCGGGTCCGATGGCCAACCAAAGGTACATAGCCGATGATATTCGTGCCCACGGTTATGGCCCAGAAAGCTAACTGATCCCAGGGAAGGAGGTAGCCGGTGTAACTCAAAAACAGCGTAAGGAGAAGCAGCACCACCCCCACCACCCAATTGAATTCTCGCGGAGGCCGGTAACCCCCGCGATAAAACACGTGGTACATATGCCAGAAGACCACCAGCACCATCGTCTGAGCGGCCAGCCGGTGGAGGTTTCGCAGCAGAACTCCGTTCGAAACGACAAACCGGAGGTCCTTCATATCGGAGTAAGCTTCGAGCGCCGCCGGGTGATAGTAGAGCATGAGCAGGATGCCGGTGACGGTGAGCACAATAAAGAGGAAGAATGCGAATGAGCCAAGGTAGTAGGTGGCGCGAACCCGCAGGCTCTTTTCGCGGACTTTGGCTGGCACAACGTGCAGGAACAAGTTGCCGAAAATCGCCAGGCTGCGAGTGCGATTGGTGCGGGCGGGGCCGCGACGGAAAACGGATTTCCATACCCGGGTGTTGCGGAGACGCTCCAGCCATTGCTCGCGAGACGGGTAAGCCATCGGTTTCTCTCTTTAAACCTTCAAGATTTGGGGCATGGGAACGATGTCCGATTTGTCAATCAGCAGCGTCCCGTCCGGCATGAGTCGCATCGCGAAGTGGGGTAGCGGACGTGGGGTGGGACCACGCACGATGGCTCCGTCCCTCTTGTAGCGGCTGCCGTGGCAGGGGCACTCGATCAGGTTGGCGTTGGGATGCCACGCGGTGATGCAACCCAAGTGCTGGCAAATCATAGTCTCGGCATAAAAACCCTGCGGCGTCCTGACCAGATAGGTGAGTTGGTCCGTAAGAGTGGTCACGGAGTTGATCGGGTAATCCTCCGGGGGGCCAATCCGGAAACTGCTGGGCGGCTCGAAGAGGACATTCGGTGAAATAAATTTGACTGTCACAATGCCGGCTCCGACCGCAGCAACTCCCATGGCGCCGCCGGCCACCTCGTTGAAGAAGTCGCGGCGGTTGATCCCGGTACTGTCTTCCGCCTTCGACTTTGGCTCCTGGTTTTCAGGCTCGCTCATTTGACACACACCTCCATCGCTTGCTCCTCGGGATCGCGTTCAAATAATTCGTAGGCTTCCATGGTGATGGTGTGGGCGGGACAGCGCTCGGCGCAAAGCCCACAACGGATACAGATGGTTTCATCTTTTACCATGACGGAACCCTCGTGACAGGGCAGGTCCGCAGCTTCCAGATGTTGAAGAGTACCGGCATGGAACGGCGCCTCGGCGGTGAGGCGGGACTGGGTTTCCGGGCTCACCCGCAGTTGGCTGAGGGGGACGAGCTCAAGACAATTCTCCGGGCAGACGTCAACACAGCCGCCGCAAAGGATACATTCCGTTCCTTCAGCCTCGTTGCCGTCGAAGATCGTATTGATCCAGCATTGCAAGCACCGGCTCGCCTCCCGCCGCGCCTGTTCCTCGGTGTAGCCTGTTTCGACTTCCGTGAAGCCGGTGCGGCGGTCCACGGGAAGGACGGGCACGGGAAGCCGCGAATATTCATCGAAAGCCGTAAGCGTCTGGTCTGTAAGCATCTGGTGATGATCCAGGATGGTGATTTGCACGTACTTCGGTCGTGGCTTCCACTCGGCGCCGCGCAGATATTGGTCAATTCGCTCAGCGGCCTTCTTCCCGTCGGCAACCACCTCGATCACCGAGCGGGGCCCAGACGCGATGTCTCCGGCGGAGAAAATTCCAGGGGCGGTGGTCATGAATGTTTCCGGATCGATTTTGATGGTCCCTTGACGGGTGGTCTCAACCCCGTCAGCCGGCGTGAGAAACAAAAGGTCCGAAGTCTGCCCGATCGCCAGAATCGCAGTATCACAGGAAATCACCTCCTCCGTGCCGGGCTCAAACGTCGGATTGAAGCGGTGCTGGGCGTCAAAAACGGAGGCGCACCGGACCGTTTCGAGGCCGGAGACCTTCCCGTTGTTCGCGATGAACCGCTTCGGCCCGAGTGAAGGATGGATTTTCAATCCTTCCTCCAGCCCTTGCTCAATTTCCTCTGCGTAAGCCGGCATTTCCTGGCGCGACTCCAGGCAGACCAATCGGACCTCGCGGGCGCCCATGCGCAAAGCAACGCGGGAAACGTCCATGAGTTCTTTCATGGCGAGATCGAGCTCTGCTGGAGGTAAGCTGTCCGGCAAGAGTGAACTGCTCAAGGCTTCCAAAGTCATTTCTTGCTGATGCCGGAGCGCTGACCGCGCCACGTCAATCGCCACATTGCCGCCCCCAATCACGACCACTCGCTTGCCCATCGAAAGCCGGTAGCCCAAGTTAGCATTCAGCAGGAAATCGACGCCTTTGATGACGCCGTCCAAATCGTGGCCGGGGATGGGCAGGTCGCGGCTGCGATGAAGTCCCAAGGCCAGAAGGATGGCCTTGAAGCCTTGGGCGCGCAGATCGGCCAACGAAAAATCTTTGCCCAGCCGGACGTTTAATTCCAACCGCGGCCCGAGGTCAAGGATTTCCCGGATCTGCGCCTGAAGAACGTCGCGCGGCAGGCGGTATTCGGGAATACCCAGGTGGAGCATGCCTCCGGCGACGGGCGCCGCCTCAAACACCGTGACGGAATAACCCAATAATGCCAGGTCATGCGCCGCCGCCAGGCCCGCCGGACCAGAGCCGATAATGGCAACCTTCTCCTCCCGGCTGACTTTCGGCTTCTCAGCAAACAGGTCGATCGGATTCCGGGATTCAGGTCCGTGACGCTCCGTCAGGAAGCGTTTGAGAGCCCGGATCGAGATGGGCGCATCGAACTTGCCGCGCCGGCAGGCCGTCTCACACGGATGGCTACAGACCAGCCCGCAAATTGAAGCAAAAGGATTGGGCTGACGGGCGTACCGGTAGGCTTCCTCATACCGCCCTTCCGCAAGCAAAGCGACATACCTGCCCGCCTGGGTATGTACCGGGCACGCCTGCATGCAGGGAAAGTTCGATTCCAGCCAATCGAGATCCACCCGTTTGGTCCGTGACTCCATTACAACGCCTCCATTTCCGATCGCCTCCCTAGCCCCATGAAGCCGCCATGGGCATTGAGGGGAAGCAAAGCCGACAAGGGTCTATCGCCGATAATTCGGGTTTACTGTCGTAGCCCCGGCGGCGGCTACATCAACGGCTTGGCTATCGACCTTGCGGCCTTCTTCGCTCCAAAACTTCAGCGTGTAATGTCCAGGTGGAACGTCCTTGATGTCAAAGCTACCATCCGGGCCCGCGACTGCAAAATAAGGGGTGGATACAACCACGATGTAACCGGACATCTCCGTATGAACATTGCACAGGAGCGGGATAACGCCCAAATTGTTGAATGTAAAGGACAATTTCTGGCCCATCGGTCTGGTCCCGAGGTTATTCGCCAGTTTCTTGTTGCTGCCGACCCAAGGCCAAAAGACATTATGTAACGTCGGTTCGCTGTTCAGGAATTCCACCGTCGTCCCCTTGAGGATCACGAGCACATGGGGAATGAATTTCAGATGGTTTTGGTCAATGATGGCGTGTTTGGCGGGCGGGGCGAAGGTTTTCCCCGGGATGGCGCCAACCCATACGGCAGCGTTCTTGGCAGCACTACCCCCCGCCGCGGTCACCGTACCCTTGACCTCTCCCGCCTGGACCGCCACGGTTGCGAGATGAACAACTAAGATCAACACCGCCACCCGAACGCCCTGTTTAAGGAATTTTGTCATAGCTTAACCTCCAGAGAAATTTGGGGTTCGCCGCGCATACTCCGCGGTCCCCGAAGTTGATTCAGTATGCAAAATCGATTCCCAGTAGCGCGCCATTGGGATGGTAGAAGGGCGGCAACACACCCCCAGGAACCGGAACACCCCACCGATGCTCGTACTCAAAATTCACTTTAATATTCGCGCGCACCAGAAGTTGCACGCCGGGACTGTAGCGATCCCGCGCGAAGCCCGTCGAAAGGCCTTGATAGAAGTTAAATGGCGCATTTACTACGTCAAACCGCATGATGGGGATGAGCCAGGGATACAGCCAGTATTCCGCCTGGACAAAACCACCACTGTAGTTGATGGAGGGTCCGAGTTCGAGAACGTTCCCAACCGGGAGCGTGACCGGGAGAAGATTGGCATCATGAGAAAACATTCCCAGGCCATAAAGCTCGAACTTGCTTTGGTATCGGAAGCGGAAGTAACTGCCCACTTTGTAATAAGGCTCGTCAATGGCTGGGAAGCCGGGAAATAAGGTGTGGTCGGCGTTGAGCGCGTTTTGGCCGTAGTCATAGAAAGCGCCCAGGCGGAGCGAGGTGTGGTCGTGTGGCCCGGTGGGGCCAGAGGCTTGCACCGCCTTGCGGATTTGCGGATTGCGCTCCAGATTGAATTGATAGAAAACATTCGCGTAAACATTCTTCCCATTGTTTCCCGGGGGGCTGTCGTTACTCCCGTTAGTAATGGCTACCGACCAGTTGAAATTTCCGTCATTCGGATAGCCCCCGAATTGCACGCCGCGCTGCATCGCGCAGAAACAAAAGGGGTTATTGGTTGTACCAAGCTTGCCCGCCACCGGAAGCTCGTCATAAATGTCGTAATCGGTGGGGTTGATTGTGTACGCTTGGCTAAATGGTAAATCCAGCTCGAATTGGCCGAATTGGACATTGAGAGCGTCTTTAGGCAGGTGTAAGTAATGACCGATATCATTCGCCTTCAGGTAGGCGAACCCGAGGCTACCCGCAGCATTCTGGCCACCAACGGAAATATCGTCGTCAACCCACCATGAAAGATTCGGTCCGAAGCTGCCCGCCGTGAGGGCGGTAAAGGTATTGGGAGCGAAGAGGTCTAGTTGCGGTAGAAACCCGAACGCCAGGGGCTGTTTGCTGTTGTATTGGGTGTAGCCTTCGTAGCGGAACCCCAGAGGCACACTGCCGGGGATCTCGCCGGGATAGATCGCTTTGGGGAAAATCTTCTTGTAGGCAGGTGCCCCTAACATCTGCTGGGGTATTTGAACAAAACTGGCGTCGTCTTTAGGAAATTTGAATCCCCTCTTATAGAAGGCCCACCCGAAGTCATTTAGTTCGGGGAAATCGTTGTGGCAAGTCGAACATGCGGTCCGGTACTTCCGAGCAAAGGCGGGAATTGCAGATGCGCGTTGCGCCGGGAGGAAAAGAAAATCAAATATGACACATAATGCCATCACAAGAAGAAGGCCCAGGCCTTGCCACGAACGCTTCAACATTTGGACGCCTCCTTTGTTACCATAGTGCGTTGCTCCCCTATCCAACTCATCTCTTCTTTTTGGTCTACGGTTCACCGCTCTCCACCTGGAAGCTACGGACGGCACCCCATTTCCCCCGGCACGCCACGGTGCCTAACTCGCCTTTCCTTTTTTTGGTTTTCACCCCACTGGTTGCTCCCCCTTTTAAAAATTTCAGCGATCAATGTGCTTTGTCTGTGATCGACATCACACGATTAAATCAATCCAGATCATAGTGCCCCGGCGAGGCCCAATCGGTGGCCTGGAACCGATTTCCCGGCTCATGCGGTCCGCCTTTGCACACATGAGTCTTCAGGCTTTGGTCGCGCCGTGGGAGGCTCGTAGGTGAGACGGTCTCTCACCGAAAGCTTCCGCAGGCCCTCACCTCAAGTTGGCAGCGCACCGTTATCCAGGGCGACGGCGCGCGGAAAGAGCAGATTGTTTTCCAGGTGAATGTGCTGATGTAGGTCAGCCTCAAACGCCTCCAAGCCCTGATAGAGCGCCCTAAAGCTGTTGCAGGCATCCTTGGGCGCGGTGAAGTTCTGGGTCAAACCACGAATCCCTCTGATCAAGTGGCCGGCGTTGTCATGCTCCTGCACCATCATCCGGACCGGGTTTTGAACTGTTCCAAAGGGCGCGCGGGGAGGGGCAGACTTATGGGTCGCGGATTCTTCGAGACGAATGATGTAGGGAAAGAGCATCTGTTCTTCCTTCATCAAGTGCATGCTCAATTCATTGCGCAGAGACATGAACAGCGCCTGAACCCGCTCAAGCTCCGGATGACTCTCGCCGTGCTTCGAAGCTACCTTGGCAAGTAGTGGTTCCAGCCGTAGGCATTCTTCCCAGCAATAGGCGTGGTGCTTGCGGACAATGTGGTTGATGAGGCTGGCGAGAGAATGCCCCCTCCAACTCTGGCTTTCAGCGCTAGGTTGATCCGCTGAAGTGGTGTGTTCCAGCAAGCTCGCAACGTGGTTCACGTCAATGCCTGCCGTTTCGCACGCCATGGCGAGCGGCTTGCGGCCATTGCAACAATAATCGATCCCCAGTTTTTCAAAGACGGCCGCGGCTTGCGGCCTTTCCAGCGCTATTTCCGCCACGGTTCTTTGCGTGTCAATGCTCATGTTCTCCTCCTCTTCCAAAAGGCCTTTCATAGGCGACCGCCGGGTGATCCCCGGGTCCACGTGAAATCGTTCGCAAATCCATTAACCGGCAAAGCGCCCGGATGCATCGATGAAACTTCCTCTTAAGTCTTTCTAAGCGTGTTCTCCTCTGAACAAAGGGCTTGTTGCTCAATCAACAAAAACCTCATGCGGCGCCCTTGCTGCCCGGCGACGCTGGGTCCTTCAGGCGCCGTGACTCGGCGATTTGCGCCAAGGTGCTGCCCTCAAAGAAGCGCGCGAGTCGATCCCGGACCCCGAGCCAGTCCTCGTGGAGGGCGCAGCCCCCGAGGCGGGCGCAGGGTTGGTCCTCGAGAAGGCACTGGGTGAAAATCTCATCACCTTCAAGGCAGGTCACGATCATCAGCAGGTTGATTTGCTCTGGGGGAGTCATCAGGCCAAACCCGCCCCCAGTCCCTCTGCGCGATCGTAAAAGATGGCAGCGCCGGAGGTCCAGAAGCACCTTGGACAAGAAGGGTGCCGGAATGCATTCGTGCTGAGAAATCTCATGAACGCCCGTGAGTTTCCCGGGCGGTAGCCCGGCAAGATAAGTCAGAGCGCGAATGCCATATAAACACGGGCGCGAGAACAGCATGGTTGACACCCATAAAAGACTTCTCTATCCTCAACACATGAACTTGAGCCTCTTCGGTTCTGGGGTCAATCCCGCATCTGTCCCGGGCGCCGTGACAAATGTCACCAGGAGTTGGTGTGCTGGAAAGAGAATTATTTGAAATCTTGGAGGGTACCGCCGATGCCGCCTTTGCGGTGAATGAGCAGGGATTGATCTGCTCCTGGAATCGTGCGGCGGAGAAAATTTTCGGCTACACCTCCGCAGAAGTCCTCGATAAACCATGCGATCCTTTGTTTCAGGGATGCGACCCCCTCGGCACGCGCATTTGCACCGACCGTTGCGCGGTCCTCGAGTGCGCATTACAGCGTCGCGAAGTCCCCGATTTCGACATGGAAGCGGTCAGCCGTTCCGGCAAACGAGTTTGGGTCAACGTTTCCATCCTGGCTTTGCTTGATCGGCGCACAGGTCAACGCTTGGTGGTGCACTTGGCTCGGGACATTGCAAAGAGAAAGAGGCGTGACGATCTGGCTCAGCAACTGGTGACCATCGCACAACAAATCTCATCACTGCCGGAGGATTCAGGATCGCTGGCTCCGGTCACGCCGCTAACCGAGCAGGAGCAGAAGATTCTGCACCTGCTGGCGGAAGGGAAAACTCCCGAGGTCATTGCGCGGGAGCTGCATATTACGCCTCACACGCTGCGCAATCATCTCCACCACGTGAACCTGAAGCTTCACACAAGCAGTCGGCTCGAAGCTGTGGTGCAAGCCACCCGGCGCGGGCTGATCTAGCATGGCACAGGCGCCCCGGCGGCATTTGCCGGAATTGAAACAAGCCGCTAGCTTCCAAAAGCGGGAAACGCTGCGCTAGCCGCTCCGGGTTGGTCAGAGAGTGTCCGAGCCACGCATTTTCCTGGGCCGGCGCTTCCACCAGAAGTAAGGCCTCGCCATCCACTTCAACATTCGAAGCCGTTGCTTATACCAGCAAGAACTCCAATCCCGCGGAGCGAGGTAAAGCGTATCGCCAGGCTGCACGACAAGGCTGACTTCAATGTTCGGCGCAAGGTCGATCGGGATATGGTTCCTGCGGCAGGCTTCATACACATGACGGAAGACGGTCACCATGTCTTCATAACGCGGTGGTGGCCATCGTTCCATGTCGGAGCCGATGGTGGGGCGAAAGACACAGACGGTGGGAAAAGCGCCAACGCCGGTAATGTAATCAATGGCTTTGATCGTATCGTGTAATGGTTCCACTCCAGCGATGACCTCCCCAGAGCATGTGCCCTTCCCCAATTTGTTAGTTGAATACTCCAAGGCACGAAAAAAGGTTTCTTGTCCCACCAGCCTGGCTTTTCCAGGGCAGATCTCCGAAAAATACTCCGCGTTCTGAAACTCGTAGCAGAAGCTAAAGTGGTCAACGCCCAGGTCGATCAGACGGTCGTATTTCCTCAAATCGCGTGTTGGCATCAACTGCAGACCCACCAAGCATCCTACCTGCGACTTGACGGCTTCGATGTAGGGCGCGGCGATATCGAGGTCACGATGCGTCTGGTAACCTGAATTAAAATGGATGAAGGTTACCCCGGATTCCTTTTTGGCGGCGCACACCACTTCAACGACGTCCTCGATGCTTTTTTGCGCCGCCTCATTGATACCCACGTTGAGGCCCGTGGTACAGAACTTACAGTTCATCCGCGGAACGTGATACCACAGCCCGCAGGCGTTGGAAAGATAAATGCCGAGGTATGTCCCCTGGAGCACACCAATCTGGTCCATGCGTGACCCGCGCGAGGTAAGCCGCCGATACCAAGCTGGCTCCGGAGGCAGTTGGACTGGATAACGAAAGCCTTGCCGCTCATCCACTATGAAAGTTCCCTGCCAGTCGCAAAGCAGCCGGTAACACGACCGAAGAGCAAAGCTCTCTATTACAGGAACGTTGACCCAGATACTTTTGAGCCTTCCGGGGATCATCAACTCCAACCCGCTACCCAGCCCGGCGCGCCTCCGCGAGACGGGCCGTCCATCCTTTTCGAGTTGACCCGGGGAGGTGACACGAAGTCCATTGCACAACAAATCGATCTCAAGTTCACAGGGATTGAGCGGAATCCGGGGCACCAACTCCTCGTTCAGTGATTCGGCGAGAGCGGAAGGCACGCCACATCCTTGGCCGCCATTCAGCATGAGTGGACCCTTCAAAGCTTAGCGGTAGCACATCTCAGAGCCTGTCCGCAATAGCAGATATGTCCCTTTGAATGGTAGCTCTGTCACATTGACCTGACGCCGTAGCGCCCATAGATTTTGACAGGGGCTCTTCGGGGCTGATCGCGGATCACAGCGTTGCGTCCATCGTTGATCAAAAGCTTGAAAATGGTGTATTCGCATTATTGACCTGTGCGGCGCATGGTGTTCTGATACCCAGGCGATGTTGCGACAATAGCAAGGACGGGCAGGGTTATGGACTTGAGTCTTGCAGATTACATCGAGGAAATGTCGCGGGAGCTAACCGAACGGGTGGAGTATCAACGGCAAGTTCTCCTCCAAGTGGTTGGGGACCGCCAGCCCTCGGGCAAGCCAATTGATTATTGCGTTTTGGTTGATTGTGGCCCGCGACGCAAGTATCGCGCGGCGGTCCAGGAAACAATTCGGGTGCTGGAGGAAACGCGGAGGGCCTTCAAATCCCGCCAGCTTGAGGAACTTCGCAAACGGCTCCAAGGACTGCTGGCTGAAGATGCGGCCAGAACTCTTTAGTTTCGGGATCTTTTTTAAGCAAGCCAGCTTTAGAAACGTCTGACGGCTCCAATCTTGGATTGGGGAAGTGCGGGCGTAACAAGGATTGTTGCTGCCTGAGGGGCGGTGGAAATCCTGGTTACGCCCGGTTTTTGTTTTCTGGCGTCTTCAGTGGCCGCAAGCGGACGGCCTCCGTGAAAGCTGCGGGCGTGTTTGACCTGTTGTCAGGATGAATTGTTAGGTTCACATCGGCCACCTTCCCGAGCAAGACCACAAATTATGATGCCGGCAGGTTAACCATGGAATACCTAAATCCCGATTGCCTCAATGGAATCTCTTCCGGGCCGTTCCACACACAGCGCCCCTATCCGTGGGTCAGCATCGAAAACACGCTGACGAGGGATGGTTTCCAGCTTCTCCGTGAGAGTCTTCCTGACGTTTCGCTTTTTGAGCGGAAAGTAGGGATTAAGCGTTCGCACGGGCAATGCAGCCATGACCGCTACATCCTGCATCACCGCACAGATCTGAAGCTGGCGGAACCGTGGAGGGAATTTATCGCTGAGATTCATAGCGAGACCTATGAGTCTTTTCTCCGCAGGATGTTTGGCCTGCAGCCTGATGAGCAATTCGTTCTCACCTTGGAATGGTACTACGCATGGCAAGGCTGCTCCGTCTCGCCGCACTGCGACGCCAAGCGCAAACTGGGCACGCACATCTTCTACTTCAACACGGCAGAGGATTGGGATGCGCGCTGGGGCGGCGAGATTCTCATTCTCGATGACGGAGGGCGCTTCAGGGCTCATTCGGCGCCGGATTTCGATCAGTTCCGCGTGGCCGCTGTTCTGGACGCAGTGGGCAATGAAGGCCTGCTTTTCCAGCGCACTCCCCATTCCTGGCACGGCGTACGACCGCTGGAGTGCCCGCCAGGCGCTTTGCGAAAGTTATTCATCGTTACCATCAACATTCCTACGTTTCAAGTGTGGTGGCGACGCTTACGCGGGAAGGATCCGGATGGCTATCCCATGAAGGCTTGCTGAGGTAGAGTCGCCAGACCGTAAGCAGCAAAGCACTTTTTTGGATTTCCGGGAACGGTCTCCAGGAGGCCCTGAATCATGAAGCGCATCGAATTAGCGGTTGAAAACACTGACCTCAACCAGCCATCCCACAAGCCCATCTCCAAGAAAGCTATCCACTCACCACACCTTCTGAACGAGGCGTATGATTACTCCCAACCATCCTCCTTTTCGCGAGGATTACGGCTGGACATCAGAGGAATCATCATATTGCTGATCTCAGGCACGGCCAGCGTGGACGAGCACGGTCAGACGGCCCACCCGGGCGATTTCCGCAGCCAGGTGTGGCGGACCTACCATAACCTTACAGCTTTGCTTGAGGCCGAGGGAGTCACGTGGCACGACGTGGTCCGGACCACTTGCTACCTTCGCGATATCGAGCGTGATTACGCAGCCTTTAACGAGATTCGGACTCAGTTTTTCAAGGGACAGGAACTTGATCCACTGCCCGCTTCGACCGGCATCCAAGCAGTCCTTTGCCGGCCTGATCTACTGATCGAAATCGAAGTGATGGCGATTTTCGAGTCGGCGGGCTAAATCGCTGGCGGATAGCGCAGGTCTCGTTTTGTGATGTCTGTGAATTCGCGAATTAGCAGTACAGAAGACCTTGTGTATCCTGGTTCAGCGGGAAAGAGACTGGCACCTCCATGAAAGCTGCGGGCGTGTTCAGCTTGTTGTCAAGGTGAATAGCTCGATGGTCGTGGGCCGACAGATGAGAAGTGGGCAGAGAAGGGTCGTCATTGTTGGCGGATCGTTTGGCGGCGTGAACGCTGCTTATGAACTCCGCAAACAACTCGGTAAAGAAGTGGAGATCACCGTCGTTTCCCGAGAGCGCGAGTTTACCTTCATGCCCTCGTTGCCGTGGGTGATCCTCGGGTGGAGGAAACCCTCCACACTCCAGGTTCCTCTGGAGAAACCACTTCGGCGCCGGAGAATCCGTTTTGTCCCCGAAGAAGTGGACAGCCTGGATCCGGACAAAGGCGAGGTGGGAACTGCGTCAGGGAAGTTCGGCTACGATGCTCTGCTCATTGCGACGGGTGCGGACCTCGACTACGCCGCGATCCCCGGCCTGGGGCCTGAATCAGGCTACACCCATTCCACGTTCACCGTGGATGAGGCCGTGCGAGCCCGCGACGTGCTGGCCCGTGTTTTGGCGCGGGGTAGCGGGCGCATCGTTATCGGGGCTGCCGCGGGAGCGAGTTGCATTGGTCCGGCTTATGAACTCGTGATGATGATCGACACCGTGCTCAAGAGAGCCAGGAAGCGTCACGGCTTCTCGCTGACCTTCATTACCCCTGAGCCCTTCGTCGGTCATTTCGGTGTCGGGGGTATCGGCGCCTCGTCCCGTATGGTCCAGGATGAATTTGCCGAGCGGAATATCGATTTTGTTACCAACGCACGGATTGCTGAGGCTCGCCCCGATCGCCTGGTGCTTGTGCACGGGTCGGAGCACTTGTTCGACTTCTCCCTGGTGATTCCTGCGTTCCTCGGTAGTCCGTTTGTACGGGCAGTCGATGGCCTCGCCAACCCGAAGGGCTTTATCAACGTCACCCCCCAGCTTGCCAGTGCGAAGTTTCCGAATATCTACGCGGCCGGGGTCGCCGTGGCCATCGCTCCACCGAAGCCGACGCCCGTTCCTGTCGCTGTGCCCAAGACCGGGCACATGACGGAACTGATGGCCCGCGCCGCGGCATCGAACATCGTGGCGGAATTCCGGGGCGGAACGAAAATCGATGGTTTGACGCAGCCTTCAACTTGCATCAGCGATGCGGGGGACACGGCTTTCTACTTCTCCGCTGACCCGTTCCTGCCCCCTCGAAACAAAGTGATCGCCAAACGGGGCAAGTGGGCGCGATACCTGAAATTGGCTTTTGAGCGGTACTACTTGGCCCGGATCCGGCATGACCTGCCATCCTTAGATTTCGGGTGGTAGGCGAATTTCCACGATCGCATGAGAGGCACGCAATGAAATATCTTATCATTCTTAACGACGCGCCTTATGGCTCGGAGCGCAGTTACAATGGCCTGCGTCTGGCAAACTCTCTGGTAAAACAGGAAGGAGTCACCGTCGCGGTTTTCCTGATGGGTGACGCCGCGGGATGTTCAATAGCCTCCCAAACCACCCCCAACGGGTATTACAACATCGAGCGAATGTTGAAGATTCTGGCGGCCAAAGGCGCACGGATCGGCATCTGCGGTAGCTGCATGGACGCGCGCGGGATCAAACCCGAGATGATCGCGGAAGGAACGAAGCGGAGTTCTCTCGACGAACTCACCGCGTGGACACAGGAAGCGGACAGGGTCCTCGTTTTTTGACTCCAGGACCGACGGCCGGCCCGAAATAAGAGCCTTCGGAGACTAATTATGAGCCAAAACGGACATTCAGCTTCATCGGTTCGCCATGCTTTTCTAAGGGAGCACGGCATCCTCGGCTTCGGTGTGGTCGGAGGGGTTTTACTTTTTCTGACGCTCACGGGGCTCTGGATCTGGCTGTTGCCCTTCAGCGTCCCGGCGCAAATGGCCGTGCTGCTTCATACGGCGTTCGGATTGCTGTTGGTGGTTCCATTGGCCATTTGGCAGCTCAGCCACTGGCTGGCTACGCGGAAGACGCGCTGGCGTTTCAGGAAATTTTGCGCCTATGCCGGGTTTTGGAGCATAGCCGTCACCACCATCAGCGGCATTGTGGTGAGCTGGGAGGCGGTTTTTTCACTGAACATCAGCCACTTCTGGGATCGTGTGCACTTGTGGAGCGGCCTGGCAGCGATTCCGTTCATTGTGGTCCACGTTTGGCCTGGGCCCAAGAGCATCTTGATTCACGGCGCCAACCACCCTCCTGAAGGAACGCCTGTAGAGTTGTCAGCCGGGCGCCGCAGGATGTGGGTGCTGGCGGCAGAAACAATGGTAACGCTTTTATTCATCGTGGGCGTTGCGGCCGTGGTTTATCGCGCTCCCGATTACACCCACTACAAGCTGCCCACAGGCTACAAGTTACCGTATGGGAAAGATCCCTTTGCGCCGAGCTTGGCGACGACCCAAAGCGGTAAGCCCGTTGCACCGCAGATTCTCTCCCAATCGAAATCCTGCGGGGCGTCCGGTTGCCACACCGCCATCTACCAGGAGTGGCGGGCAAGCGCCCACCATTGGTCTTCCGAAGACAAGTTTTTCCAGGGTGTGCAAACCGCTATGATCAAGGAGGAGGGCATTCCCGCCGCGCGCTACTGCGCGGGCTGTCACGATCCTGTCTCGCTGCTCTCGGCTTACAAGGATGCCAGCACGGGGGTGGAAGCGCCTGGGTTCAAGGAAGGCGATTCGTGCGTGGTGTGCCATTCCATGGTCCGCGTGGATGTGCAAGGCAACGGAAACTACGTGTTTGCTCCTCCCAAACCTTACCTGTTTGAGTACGACAGCGGGCGTTATGACGCGGCCGTTGCCCACTTCCTGATCCGGGCCTATCCCTGGCAACATGATAGCGATTACGACGTTTCACTCGTAAAGAAACCTGTTTCGTGCGCCTCCTGCCACAAGCAATTCATCAATAAACAGATTAACCATGTTGGATGGGTGCAGCTCCAAAATCAGTACGACGAATGGCGAACGGGAACGTGGAACACAAATCCAAATCCTACGGACCGCCTGCACTGCCAGCAATGCCACATGTATTCCGTAACGGCCCATCGCCTACGCATGGCAGACCCTTACGATCACAGCGTGGGTCTTGGCCTCAAGCATCGCAACCACTGGTTCGCCGCCTCCAACCAGATCATGCCGGCAATGATTCATTCCTATGACGCCGCCGGGCAAACTCGCCGCGTGCTTGCATGGCTAAAGGGGCAGGTGGTGATTCCGGAGATTGCGAACATCTGGCCAAAAGGCCCAGTGATCCCGATTAAGGTTGTAGCTCCTGCCACCGCCCAGCCCGGCCAGAAAATTCAGTTTCGCGTTGTGCTCACGAATAACAAGGCAGGCCACAATTTCGCCACGGGCCCGCTGGATCTCATCCGGGCCTGGGTCGAGATTGAAGTGCGTGACCAGAAGGGACAGGTCATTTTCCATTCAGGTGTGCTCAACGCGCAAAACCACGTCGAGCCGGGAACGATCGTCCTCAGGTCTATCGGCGTAAACCCCGAAGGTAAGCCCATTGTACGGCATCATCTGTGGCATTACGTGGGCACCATCTTCAAGCGCTCCATTGTCCCGGGTTATTCGGATATGTATGCCTACCAATTCACGGTCCCAAGACACACGAAGGGCCCCCTGGAGGTTACAGCCCGGTTGCGCTACCGGAAGGCTAACCAGTACTTCATGAATTTTGTATTTCCAGGGCAATTACTGAAGGCTCCGATTACAGATCTATCCTCAACCAGCACTCAGATAGCCTTGATGAATCGAAGTTCTGACAAAGTAGTTCCCACGCGTGACCGGCACATAAACTTGAAGTCACGAGATGACAAGGGAGGACGATGAATCGCCGGAGCTTCACTGTCTTGGGTGTGGGATTGCTCGCCGACGCGCTCACAGGCTGCTCAAGAAAATCATCCCGGCCCAAAAAGGAAGTCTTTAACAGCCAGGCGCGCACCCTGCCCGTAAACCATCCGCATGTCATCTTCACGGATGTTACGAAGGAAGCAGGCATTGACTTCGTTCACTCTTCGGGAGCGCGAACTCACCAGCTTCCCGAAGATATGGGTTCGGGCGCTGCATGGGGAGACTATGACAACGACGGCTTTCCCGATCTTTATCTCGTCAATCAGCCGGGTCCGTGGGGCCAGCCGGTGGGTCCTGATCCTCCAACCAGCCGGCTTTATCACAACAAGGGTGACGGGACCTTCACCGACGTGACCGATCGGGCGGGGGTGGCGAACCGGGGCGGGTTCGGCA
>CALCEB010000106.1 GCA_937900045.1 uncultured Acidobacteriota bacterium | reverse complement strand
GCAGAAGACGTGCCCCCGCGTGCGGCTTTCTTTCCTCACCCCCACCGGCCGTACTTCCAGCAACCCCGTCTTCAGGGTACGAAAGTCACGCTCCACCTTCTCGAGCGCCCTATAGCTGTCATGCACCTGTTGGGCGCTCATCGCCGTCGGGGCCACGTCGGTCGTCACCACGTAGCAGCCCGCCAATTCCAGGGCCCGGGTGATCGCCGCCTCATGCCGCTCCAGCTTCAACTGCTTCCCTTCGAGTTGGATTGCCACACAACCCGTCAGCTTGTGCCGCTCGACCCAGGCTTCCATCGCCCGTCGTCCCGCTTCCGGCTGGCAGCGGGGGTGCTCCCTCACCTGCTCATTGCGGGCCTCGATCTTGGCCTCGATCTTCGTCAGCTTGTCTTCGAAGCGCCGCTGCTCGCGCTCGGCCTCTGCCGGGTTCCGGCGCAGGATATAACGCACGCGCTCCGCTTCCACTTCCGAGACGGTCTCGCTGAACCGGTTCAACGGCAAGGTCCCTGGGCCGAGCAGGCGGCGAATCTGCGGGTCGGTCAAGGCGGTGATATACCGCATCCCCGCCGCCGTCAGCGCCTGCTTCCCTTTGCTCTTCACCATGCCCCGATCCCCGACAAAGACCAACTCTTCGACTCCGAATTGCTCCTGCAAAATCTTGATCTGTTCGACCCCCGTGGTGGGGTCGCTGGTGTTGCCCTCAAACACCCGCACGGCCAGCGGCTCGCCTTCCTCGTCCGCCAATAGGCCAATGACGATTTGCAGCTTGCCCCGCTTGCCGTCCCGGTTGTAACCATACGCCCCCAACTCGTTCTGCTCCCCTTCCAGATAGCGGCTGGTCACGTCGTAGAGAAACAGCCGCGGCGGTTGGCCGCCGATGATCGAGATAGCGGCGATACAGGGTCTTTTCGATCTCCCCCTGGCGGGCCGCGAGATCATCCAGGGCGGCATACAAATCGTCCTCGTCGAACGGCCCCAGACCCAGCACTTCGGCCACGGCCTGATCCTCGGCCCAGCGCACCGCCGACAACCGCTAGCCTTGATGGGCGACGCGGGCCAGAGCCAGGAACAAGGCCAGTTTAGCGAGCCGGCTGTGACCGAGCGCCGGGCCGATGCCCAGCACGTCAGCCATCCGCTTGAGCACGAACAGGAGGCCGAAGCCGGCGCCGAGTTGGGGGGTCAGGATGGGAGAGATGATCGAACTCTCCGCGCAGGGCGCGCCGGAGGGCTTCGAGGCGGGCCGGGGTCCATTGGGAAAGATTGGCGAGGGTACGATTCTTGACCTTGCCGTTGTGGCGGAAGGATTCGCGGAGAAGGAAGGCGGGCGGGGAGTTGCGGTTGGGGATGGTGGCAATATACATGACTTCTGTATATCGCGATCAAGTTCACATATCAAGACAAATATTCATAATACATGACTACACGTTAGCCCTCCGATTCCCGCCATTCCCCTGAAACACAACGACTTCGGCTAATTGCTGCCGGGGAAGATCCGATCGAGGTCCGCACTGGAACGCCTGCCTGTGGACAGAATCGTTTTGCTCGGAGCGGCCACTCAAAATCCGGATTCCAAAAGGAATCCCGAGTCAACGGAGCGGCGTAATGTCGGGGCTCGGGAGTGAGATGTTCAGCCAGCCCTGTCGGAGACTCACGCTGCCGTGAGCCGAAGCTCAAAGGCTAAACTGGGCAGACATGTTACGGTGCAATCAGGCGGGTACAAGATCGGTACAACTTCAGTGTTCCGAACGTGATTTTCAGTAACTTACGGGTGCCAACCGTGCCGCAACATCAACGAGTTAACCTTCTTCGTTTACGCTCATAACCCAAAGGTCGCTGGTTCAAATCCAGCCCCCGCAACCAATGGAATCATAAAGTTAGGGGTCATAAGCACGAACCTTTAGGTACAAGTTGGTACAACGGCGGGGCTGGAAACAGCCCCGTTTCCGTTTGGATGCAGCAGGAGTTTTGTGATCTTACTCGCCGCCTCTCTTTTTTGCATCGAGACGGCCTGCGTATAAACGTTGAGAGTCGTTGAAATGTCTGCGTGTCTTAGCAGTTCTTGCTGTACCTTCACATCCGTTGCGATCGATCGACGGTCGCCCTCCTGGGGAGGAACGTCGTGGGTCGTGCAGTTTGAGGGTCGGCAGATGAGCGGAAAATCGCTGACAATTTCAGCAGTTCTGACCTGGCGGCAGCACCTGCCTGGCGCAGACCCAAGCTCACCACCATCTCCACCGCTTCCAGATCGAGCCGGCCCTTCCTGCGACGAACATTGAAGACGACGCGCAAAAGTTGGTCTACTTTGCGCCGGACTTGTTGGCGGGTCACCTCCGCGTTTTCCCTGCTCAAAGCGTGATGCTTCCTCGAACAGACGCCGACGGCGGAGTTGAGCATGTCCTTGTGTGAATATCCCATGTGCGGACGCAGACAACAAGAAAAGGATAAATCCACGACTCCTGTATGGCACGCTTAGGGGGATACATTCAATAGATATTAACCGGGGGTGTGGAGTATAATGTGCTCATCTGAAATATGCCAGCAGCTAGAGAAAATGTTTCCCAACTCGGGACTCCTTTGGGAGGTCGTGAAACCTTACCCGAGGCCATTGCCAGGAGGATGATTCGACTTCTGACCCAGGGTGATTACAAATCCGGGGATCCGCTTCCTTCAGAGTTGGAACTCGCAAGGCAATTCAAGGTTGGAAGAGGAGCTGTGCGCGAAGCTCTGAAGGCTTTGTCGGTGATCGGGTTGGTCAGGGTTGAGAGAGGAAGGGGGACTTTCGTTCGGGAAAGGTCTGATTTTCTCGTCCGTCCCATTTCGATGGGCTTCCATGCAGGTATTGAACCCCAGTCGCTAGTAGAGGCACGGATGCTGATCGAGGTAGAGCTCGCGGGACTGGCTGCGTCCCGCGCAAATGCCAGCCAAATCCAATCTCTAGAATCTCACCTCGATCGCATGAAAAAGACGGACCCGGGTCAGGCCGCCGGACAGTATCTCCAAGCGGATATGGACTTTCATTTCACTATCGCGAGTGCTGCAAGAAATCTGATCCTAAGCCAGTTTCTGACCCTTATCCGCAACCTGATGAGCGAATGGATTGTTGTATCCCTTTCAAGACCGGGAGTGGCATCGGAGGCGATTCAGCATCATCAGCAAATCCTTAACGCGATTCGGGACCGAAAGCCCACAGGAGCGAGAAAGGCGATGACCGATCACTTGAACGCGATGGGAAAGCGCCTCATCCTTGCAAACAATTTTTCAACTAAGCAGGAATAGCGGCATGTTGTTACGGGATAATGGTTTATCCAACTATTCAGCGGACTATACGGATTAAGGTAGGCGACATCTGGTGGGGGGAAGGCCGTAGCTTTGTCAGGTTGTTGATCGCAAATCGACCGTTTTGACGGGTGGGATTTCCCTGTCGCTTCACAATGAAGTCCCGGACCATTATGTGCCAGAAAGTCATTTCGAAGCGTTTCCCCGCAGCCTATGCGCGATCTTTCCTCCGTTCAAACGTTGTCGGGATCGACGCGCGAATGTCGGGGCAGGGCTTTTTGCTCGACGGCACTACGACCTCCCCTTGTACTCGTGCGATCGCATCGCACGACCCTATTCTTTCATAGGAAAAGAGAGGGAGTTCCACAATCGCTGGTGGAGCCACTAGCACAATGAAAGCGAGGTGTCGGGCTGCAATTCGTCAGGCGGTGCCGTGGATGGCGATAGCTTTGGCGAATCTAGGGATCCTGCATGGGGTTCCTCTTTTTTCTCAAGTCCGCCAGATACCAAACAAGGAAGAGACGTCTACCCCCCCGGTTTTTAATTCGAAATCCGCGCCTCAGGAAAACTCAAATCAGACCCTTCAGCAACTGCGGTATCGGCTCCGCATGCATCCGCAGGATCCGGACGTTTACTATGCGTTAGCGGTCGCCTTGAATGCCATGGGAAAAACCGCGGCGGCGACTAAAGAAATGGAAGCCGCGCTGAGTCTTCGGCCCGACTTTCCTCAGGCTCACTATGCATTTGGATTAATGCGGTGGCGCGAAGGTAATTTGGACGGAGCCATCAGCGAACTTCGTGAAGCTATCGCCGAGAAGCCAAATTTTCCAGAGGCCCACAATGCGCTAGGTCTGCTGTTGGGTAAGAAGGGACGGGACGCGCAAGAAGTCATCCACGAGTTTCAGGTAGCCATCAGCCAAGAACCCGCCTTTGCGGAGGCGCATCGAAACTTGGGCCTGGTTTTGGCTCAAATCGGTAACGAAAAAGAATCTATTATCCAACTTCAAGACGCGGTTCGATACGAACCGGACAGTCCGGAGGCTCACGATAGCCTTGGACTGGCCCTTGTCGAGAGGAATGTCGATGAAGCGATACGCGAGTACCGAAAGGCGATAGGCCTTCAGCCAACGTTCCTCGAAGCTCAATTCAATCTGGCCCTTGCGTACCGGCGCAAGTACGGAGTGCAACGCGAAGTTGATCAGCTAGAAAAGGTTCTTAAGCTTGATCCAAAGTTCCGGCTTGCCAGGGACATTCTGACCCGCTGCATGGAGGAACTTGCAAATACCGACGAGGTGGTTGCGCTTTCCCAGCAGACTTTGAAACTATTTCCAAATGATCCGGTGGCGCACTACTTTTTGGGGAAGTCCCTCCTGGAAGAAGGGAACGTCGCTAAGGCTATACCCCAACTGCAGGATGCAGTGAACCTGGACCCGGAATTGGAGGAGGCGCATTACCATCTAGGAGAGGCGCTAGAGAAAATTGGGAAGAACAAGGATGCGAAGCTCCAGTTGGATAAAGCGGCCGAGCTCCGAGAGCGGAAACAGCGCGATATACACGCCAGCATTGAAATTAGTCAGGCAGAAATTGAGGTGCATCAAGGACAATTAGAAAGGGCCATTGCCGATATCAACGGAATAGCTAACCTTGAACCCGAATGGCCAGACGTACACTGGTTGTTGGGAACAGCACTGATGAAAAAAGGAGAGTTTGATTCCGCAATCTCACAATTTAATCAAGCTCTCAAAATAGATCCCCATTATTTCGACGCTTATTACAATGAGGGGTTGGCCTGGCTTGACCAAGGCATTCCCAATAAAGCCATCACCAACTTCCGCCATGCAATCGAGTTAAGGCCTTCCTCAGCCAAAGCATACAATTTCCTCGGTCAATCGCTCGAACTTGAGGGCGACACCGAAGGAGCCTTGATTGCGCTGCATCAAGCGTTGGAACTTGAGCCAACCTATCCTTTGGCGCACCTCAACTTGGGCATTGCACTGAGCCGCAGGAAAGACATAGACGGAGCCATTGCCGAATTTCGCAAAGCGGTTGCAGAAAAGGACGATTACGTGCGCGCTCATGACTTGCTGGGTGTTGCTTATGCCCAGGAAGGTAATCGGGAAGCTGCTATAGACGAGTTCCGGCACGATTTGAAACTTGCTCCAGATGATGCTGATGCCCACTATCACCTGGGTAAGGCTCTTGCCGAGGAGAAGAATTATGCCGCTGCCGTCACGGAATTTCGTGCCGCTCTCAGGTCCAGAGCGAATTATCCTGAGGCCCTCAATCAACTGGGCTTCATGTTGATTCAAACTGAGAATCTGGACGAGGCAATCGCCACGCTTCAGAAAGCTATCCAACTTCGTCCCGACGATGCTGAGGCCCACTATAACCTCGCTCTGGCATATAAGGACAAGAGTGATTTTAAGAACGAGCTCGATCAATTGCGCACTGTTGTAAGACTTAATCCTGACTTTTTGGCAGCTCGCACCGCCCTTGGTCGTACTTTCGAACATCTGGGTAAGCTTAACGAGGCCTTGGAAACTTACAATGAGGCTGTCCAACACTGGCCAAACTCGGCTGAAGCAAGATGCTTGCTGGGAGGAGCCTTGCTAAGAAAAGGTGACGTCCCTGAAGCTGCCCGGCAATTGGAACAGGCGGTGAAATTAGATCCCCGCTCGGCCGAAGCCCATTACCAACTTGCGATAGCCCTGCGGAGAGAGAGTAAATCAGCACAATCCAACAAAGAACTTGAGAGCTTTCAAAACATTCAGAAGACTTTGCACTCTAAGGATGTGGCTTCGACCGAATTAGAACACGGAGCGCTAAAAGTTAGCCAGCATGATATCACCGGGGCCGTCACTGACTTTCGGGCAGCAGTGAAGCTGGACCCTGATCTGCCCGAAGCCCACCAGTTTTTGGGTGCAGCGTTAATTTCCCAGGGAGATCTGAACGGGGCCATTGGTGAGTTGTCGCGAGCCCTTCAGTTGAGACCGAACTACTTCGACGCCCGCTATGACCTTGGACTGGCCCGCGCACAGGGAGGCGATCTGGATGGAGCCATCGATGAATTTCAAAAGGCATTGAAATTAGACGGTGATAACGCCGCGTGCCATGACAGTCTTGGCATCGCCTATGCCAAAAAGGGCAATTTTGAGGAAGCAACCAAAGAGTTTCAGACGGCGATACAATTAAAACCCGATTTTGCGCTAGCTTACTACCACTTGGCTTTGGCGCAGCAACGGGTGGGAAAGCTTGAGGCTGCGCGGATGTCCTTCCATAAGGCGCAGACGCTTGACCCAAACTTAAAAAACCAGTTGTAATTCCGCTAGGACTGATGAGAAAAACCCGGAATTCAAGTAATGACGGCAGAATGTAATTGTCGCTGATGGGGACAAATAATTGACACGGAAAAATACGTTGCACCGTTGCCGTCAGAGTGGCGAATTCGAAGCCGATTGGGGGCGAAGCTCCTGATGGTCGCCTCTACGGCGCGTGTAAACAATACACGTTACAATACTGCGCGGAGCCAAATTCACGCACGGGACCCGGAAGCGGAAGGGAATCGTACGGACTTTATGATACCGCTTCCTTCTTTAACAAGGATTAGTTGGTTAGTTTCGACCTTTCTGATGGTATCAATTTGGCCGCTTGGCCAGCGTATTTCAACGGCATCCGCTTGTTCGATAGCGCCCATTCCAAAATGAAGCCGCAAGTCGTTTTGTGAGATGTAGCTGCCTCCGCTTCGAACTTCATCGATTTGGACATGCTGACCAGCCACCACACGGACTCGGGCTCCAATTCCTGAGCGATTGGACCGGGTTCCTATCGTTTTGACCTTTAACCATCGGTTCTTGTTGCCGCCATCATTTCGCAGAAGCGTTGGGAGATCATTCATGTTGTTAATGACAATATCAACGTCTCCATCGTTGTCGTAATCTCCGAACGCCACGCCACGAGATGATCGAAGAAGAGAAACACCAGGGCCTGCACGGCTTGAGATATCCTCAAAGCGGCCGTTTCGCAGATTTCGATAGACGATTTTAGGTTCTTTGAAAGGTGTATCCAGGCCGGCTTTCTCGAGGCCCGGATAGATGTGTCCATTTGCCAAAAAGATATCCAGCCAGCCGTCATTATCGAGATCCACGAAACCGCATCCCCATCCCAAGTAACGGGAGTTGATCCCCATTCCCGCTTTTAAGGTCGCATCGGAAAACGTGTTGTCTCGGTTATTGTGATAGAGCGTCGACGTATCATCGGAAAAATTCGTCTTGAAAATGTCCAGCCAGCCATCGCAATCGCAGTCTCCTGCTGAAACACCCATACCCGACTGGACCAATCCGTCATCGTTATACGCACAGCCTGCTGCTACAGCGACTTCCTTGAATGTGCCGTCGTGGTTGTTACGGTACAACAAGCTGGGAGTCGAATCACAAGAAACGTAGATATCAGGCCACCCATCATTGTCAAAATCTCCGGTCAAAGGGGTGAAGCTGTAGTGCCCGGTGGGGATGCTGATTCCTGCCTTCTTGGAGACGTCCGTGAAGGTTCCGTCACCGTTGTTGCGATAAAGCAGGTTTGTTGCAAAGGGAAGGCCTCGTGGACCGCACAGGACCGGGATTCCTTGGTATTGGCAAAATGTGCCGGCTCCAGCCGCAGGGGTTCGCGCCAAATCCAGATCGATGTAATTTGCTACAAAAAGGTCGAGAAACCCATCTTTGTCGTAATCGACGAAAGAGCATCCCGTATTCCATCTCGGACGCTGATCTTCCTTCTGGATCAACCCCGCTCTCTGGGTAACATCCGTAAATGTCCCGTTCCCATTGTTGTGATATAGAATGTTCTGGCCCCAGTATGTGACGAATAGGTCGTCGAATCCATCGTTGTCGTAATCTCCCACGCATACTCCCTGACCCCATCCCGTTTGCCATAATCCTGCCTTCAAAGCGATATCGGTGAATGTCCCGTCGCGATTGTTGTGATAAAGATGGTTAGTTGGCCGTTTGTCTTTCGGAAAGCTTTGTAAGGTCGTTGCGTTGACCATAAAAATGTCCGGCCATCCATCATTGTCATAGTCAATCCACGCAATCCCGCAACCGGTGGTCTCAATAATCCATCGCTTGTCGTACTCCGCTCCGCATATACAAACTGCCTTCAATCCTGAATTCGCCCCCACTTCCACTAAACGGGCGGGGAATGGTGAAGCCGGATCGACAGGTTTCTTAAATGGGTCGGTGCTGCTAACAGAGAAAGGCTCGCTGCGAATCACTCCGGTGAGGAGAGAATCCACTCCGAAGGCAAGCGAGGCGCACCCGCAATCACGAAGTAAGGACCTCCTTGAAATCGAACCCATCTTCCAATAAGCTCACATTCGGCGCCGAAAGGAACCACGCCTTAGAGGTATCCCGGCGCTAACATCGGAAAAATCGCGCCGGTCTTTCCATAGGATGTCCCAACGTCGGGGCGGCGCTTGTACCTGAATCCGGCGCATTCTCAGAGGCGGGACGGCGTCTCGGTCGCGGATT
>CALCEB010000105.1 GCA_937900045.1 uncultured Acidobacteriota bacterium | reverse complement strand
GGCAGGCGTTACGGGTTGATCCAAACTTTGGTGCCGCACGTCCATCACCACCCCCACAATCGTTCGCGGCACGTTGGGCCGCAACGGAGCAAAGTCGAGGATGATCTGACGGCCAATAGGGTCCTGATGGGGCCAGTAGCGGCGCGCCAGGCTTTCACTGATGATCGCCACCGGCGTGGAATCCGGGACGTCGTCGGCCGTGAACGCGCGTCCACGAAGCAGGCTGATGCCCAAAACTCGGAAGTAATCAGGACTGACGCCGTCGGTATTCGCCAGTTGTTGCTGCTGCTCAGCCTTGGTGGCCGCCGGACGCCCGGGGATAATAAAGTCGGTCGCGATGGTGTCTCTTGTGAGGGGCAAGGTGGTTCCAAGGGCGGTGTCCTCTGCCCCGGACAAGGTTTTGAGCCGGGTGAGTAGCTTTTGATAAAAGCTGGCGCGCACTGCGTCGGTCGGATAACGCGACTCAGGAAGCAGGATCGTGGTGCCAAGTGCGTGGTTAGGGTCAAACCCCGGATTGACCTTGGTGAGGCGATAGAAGCTTTTCAATGCCAGCCCGGCTCCCACCAGGAGGATGATGGCCAAAGCCTGCTCCGCCACCACCAGGACATTGCGCAAGCCACGGCGGGATGTCCCCGCCCCGCTACTGCGTCCCCCTTCTTTCAAGGAGGAGACCAGATCGGGTTTCGAGGCGAAGATCGCGGGCGCCGAGCCGAAGACCAGACCGGTAAGAATGGAGACGCCCACCGTGAAGGCTAAAACCGGCCAATCGAGGTGAGCATTCTTCAATCCAGGAATGTTTGTGGGAATGAAAAGGGTGAGCGGCGTAATTGCCCACGTGGCGATGAGCAATCCGAGCGCTCCACCCAATCCAGCCAGTACCAGGCTTTCCACCAGCGCCCGCTGGATCAGCCTGCCGCGGCTCGCGCCCAGCGCCGCGCGAATGGCAATTTCCTTTTCCTGCCCGGCCGCCCGCGTCAGCATCAGGTTGGCAACGTTGGTGCACGCGATTAACAGGACAAACCCCACCGCTGCCAACAGCACCCAAAGCATCGTTCGCGCATTGCCCACCAGGAACTGCTGCAACCCGACGACGCGAATGCGCATGCCCGCGTCATCCTTGGGATACTGATGCTCCAACCGGCTGGCGATGGCCGTCATCTCCGCCTGCGCTTGTTGCAGGCGAACGCCAGGTTTGAGGCGGCCCAGCACGCTGAGAGCTTGCGCTCCCCGTATATCCCTCAGCTTGCCGCCCAGGAATGTGTCATGCGTCTCCGGGATCCAGGCTTCGACTCCCGAATTCAATGGAAATTCGAACACTGGTGGCGTCACACCGACGATGGTATAGGACTGGTCGTCCAGGCGGATGGCCTCGCCAATGACATGCGGATCCGCCCCGAAGGTTTTCTTCCAAAGGTTGTCGCTGATAACCACCACAGGATTGCCGCCCGGCTGATCCTCTTGGGCATCGAACCTGCGCCCGAGCTCCGGCCGAACCCGCAGCACATCAAACATGCTGGCGGAAAAGTAAGCACAGCCCAGAACCTGAGGCTGCCCGTGCCCGATCAAGGTTAGAGCGTACTGTCTGTAAACACCTATTGCTTGAAAGGAGTGGTTCTGTCGTGTGAAATCTTGATAATCGGGAAACGAGCAATGGCCGGGCGCGTTCTCACCCGAAGTGGAGCACCCAATGGCCATCAACCGGCTGCTGTCCGGAAACGGCAACGGACGGAGCAGCACCGCGTTGACCACGCTGAAGATGGCTGTATTCGCGCCGATACCCAGCGCCAGCGTAATGACGGCCACCGCCGTGAAGCCTGGATTCTTCGCCAACATGCGCAGGCCGAATTTTAGGTCCTGAAACAGCGCGCCCATAAATCACCTCAAGCGATCAGCTATCAGCATTCAGTATTCAGCTTTCGAGTGTCAGGAACAGCCCTTTCAGCGATCCTCATTCGGCAACCCTCATCACATTCGCAGAGCCCTTGCTGAACGCTGATCGCTGACGGCTTTTCACTGCAACCGGATCCGGTCAAATGAATCCCACCGTGACATATCGGAGAGAATCACCACGTCGCCGACTTTTAATCCGCGAAGAATTTCGACCGTGTTCACGGAGGCCCGGCCCACTTTTACCTGCGTCCGCACCGCTTCTTTCGCGGTGTTCCAATCAACTCCTTCGGGCACAGCTTTGAAGAGGCTGATGGTCGAGTCTTCTTGCCCGAAAGCGGGACGGCCGACATAAAGGACGTTATCCAGGTGCTCGATTTCAACGGTGCCGTCCACGCTCAGGTCGGGCACGGCACCCGCAGGTAATGCGCCGTCCAGCTTTACGTCCACGGTTCGCGTTCCATTCTGCACCGAAGGATCAATGCGGATCACGTGCCCGGGGATGATGCCATTGTGGGTGTCAACGGAGGCGCCTTGATTCAATTGAATATCTTTGGCTTGGGTCTCCGCGATCTTTAACTCAGCTTTCAGTTGCTTCGGATCCGCCGCCTTGCACAATACCGTTCCTGGCGTTACCTCCTGCCCGACTTCGACATCAAGTTCTTGCAGCACTCCACTAATTCCGGCTCGGACCTGGAGCCCTGCCACCTGGCTTTGTTTGAGGTTGTAAAGGGCTCGAAGCTCCTCCACTTTGGCTTGCGCGGCCGCAAGTTGCGCCTTCACGGATTCCACGCTGATATCCAATCGCTTCCCTTCAATCTGGCTCTTGGTGTCGAGCGCGTTGGCCTTCGCCTCAGAAAGCTGGGCAATGAGTGGCGAAGCCACGCCGCTGCTGGCGAGCTTCTGATCCACTTGCGCTTGCAACTGAGCTTGGCGATAGTCGGATTGGGCGGTGGCTAAGGTCGAGCGTTGGTCAAGCTCCTGGCTCTGGAGCTGAACCTTCAGGCTTTGGTAATCTGCTTCCGCGGCTTTCATTTGCCATTCCGCATCCACAGCTTCCTGCTGAAGCTGTGGATTGCTAAGCTCAATCAGCACTGTATCCGGCTTCACCGCCGTCCCAGGCAGCACCAGGCGTTTGACCACACGCCCTTCCGTGGTGGCAGCAATCCATTGGATTTCGAGCGGGACCAGTGTGCCCAAGCCGCGTACCTGCAAGTCCATTGGCCCCCGCCGTACCGTCCCGGGCCAGAGAGTGGAGCGGTCCACGCCCGGAGGGGCCGGTTTCAGGCGCGAGAGGCCCATGCTGATCAGCACCACGGCCACCAGCGCTACCACGCCGTAAATCGTCATCTTGATTCGCCGCTTTCGCGCGGCGCCTTTTCTTGGCACGTCCATGTTTTGTATCGTCTCCGCAGCTACTCCTATCGCAAGCGGTTTGCCAGTCCTGCCCTACGGGGCATATTGTTTATTATCAACAGGATGTGCCATAAACGCCAAGTCATAAATTGTGGCGCAGTGTTCGGGTATGGGATAGCTGTGTCCGGAAATGAACAGCGGCAGGGTTATGACCTCGGCGTAGGCGATCCGTGTTGTCGCCCGGCAGAGGTCGGATACAAGAGCCACCCCCTACATCTGTATGTCCTCTGGGTGGAATTAGCACCTCGATAGTCGGCCCGAATTGCAGCACGACCCGAAATGATTGCCCAACCCTTGACGCTGGTAGTACAATCTGGCCCATGAAAACGCGAATTATAGCCATCTCTTTGCTCTTAGGTGTCCTCATGACCATGCCATCCCGGGCTCAGAATGTAGGATCCATCCAACGGCTTAATCCTGCACTGGCCAAAATCGTTCCCGCGAACGCCGTCATTGAAAAGGTTGCGGGCGGATTCAAATTCACCGAAGGCCCCATTTGGCTGAAGCCCGGCTATTTGCTCTTTGCGGACATCCCCAACAACCGTATCATGAAGTGGGTTCCGGGACCGGACGGGTCGCTGCCGGGCACGGTCTCCGTTTATATGCATCCCAGTGGCTATCTTGGGAAAAAGCCTTACACAGGGCCAGAGTCCGGCTCGAACGGCATGACGCTGGACAAAGAAGGCCGCCTCACAGTCGCGGGACATGCCAGGCGTTGCGTCTACCGCGTGGAAAAGGACGGCTCCATCACCGTTCTCGCCGAGCGCTACCACGGCAAGCGCCTGAACAGCCCCAATGATCTGGTTTACGCTTCGGACGGTTCGCTTTACTTTACTGACCCACCTTACGGGTTGCCGACGCAGAAGGAAACTGACCCGTTGAAGGAACTTCCCTTCGCCGGAGTCTATCGCATTCCCCACGCTTTCGACCAAAAGCCCGGCACACCTCCCAATGACGCCAAGTTGGAGTTGCTGGTGAAGGATCTGCTTCGCCCCAATGGGATCGCCTTTTCGCCCGATCAGAAATTTCTCTACGTAGATAATTCCGAGCCGCAAAAGCTCTACATGCGGTATGAAGTGATGCCCGACGGAACGCTGGCCCACGGCAAAGTCTTTTACGACGTCACTTCTTCTCCCGACGCCGGCAATCCCGATGGTATGAAGGTGGATGTGGAGGGCAACGTCTACGCCACCGGCCCTGGCGGTGTTTGGATCTTCTCGCCTCATGGCAAACACCTGGGAACCATCAAGCCCCCGGAAATTCCTGCCAATTGCAACTGGGGCGGCGCGGATGGCAAAACGCTCTACATGACGGCGCGCACCGGGCTTTACCGCATTCACTTGCTTATTCCCGGCGTGCGGCCGGATTGAGATTCGCTTGGAGACAGTGAAACACCGGCTGGAGAAATTGAGCCGTCAATTTTCAGCCAATAATTCGCCTTACGTTCAGGCTGGCTGCGCCACGATGGACTTCGAGAGGACACACTTGAGGGTCAGCAGTTTAGACATTATCATACACGGGCTTCAGTGACGGGTCATACTCTTAAATCTGAAAGAAACAAGACACTCCGGAGTCAAGCACCATGGCGGCGCAAACACACTGCATCGCACAGACACAAGGGCCGCCCCCACACAAACTCCTATACCTCAGCCCACTGCGCGGGCGGGTGCAGTCGAGCTATTGTGACGAAGGTTTGTGCAGCGCCGCTTCCTGCTTGCACGAACCAAGATTCTTGACGAGCTTCTTCGCCTGGAAAGCAGGCTGGCCGGCCGAACCCTTCTCCTTCTTTCCTCGCACCTTCACCATTTCTCCAGCCTTCAGGCCCAAGTTGTTGGCTTCGAGCGAGTAGGTTTTCTTGTCCTTCTCATTCAGGAGCTTCAAGCCGTTGCTCGATGGCTCAACACAGCCCTCGACAGTGCCCCGGTAATGTAACGCAAGAACCGCCACGGCAACCCCGGCTGCGGCTGCCGCGCCAATCGCAATTCCAGTACTCGAACTATAACCGCCTTTGGGCGGCGTGTAGCCACCTGTTCCTGAACCTGTTCCACCCGTGCCTCCGCCTCCATACTGGGCAAACGCCGAAGCCGCAACTACCGTTCCCAGGGTTAATCCGGTAACAATCCTGATAAGCATGCGTAGTCGCATACAGACCTCCTTATCTCAAGGGGATGATAATAGCCCAGATGATGACAGGGAACAAGAGGTTGCCCTCACTGGGGATCATCGGGCAGAGGCAAAAAAGCCCGTCATTAAGCAAGTCTCTTAGTCATAAGAACTTAGAGAGGCCAAGGTATGGGAAACTTTCGGACGCTACCAATTACGGGCGGCGTCACTTCAGCCGGTAAACTCGAACGGCATTATCGTGGAAAAGCTTGTGGCGGTTCTCCTCCGGCTGATTACTGACCAGTGATTCCAACGTTTCCACCCAGTGCCGCAGAGTTGAAGCCAGCGTACACACCGGCCAGTCACTTCCGAACATCACGCGGTCCCATCCGAAACAACCCATGACGTGATCCACGTAGGGACGAAGGTCTTCGGCGGTCCAATGCTCCGGGTCAGCGTAAGCCACGATCCCGGAGACTTTACAGACAACGTTCGGGAGACCCGAAATTTGTTCGATGTGCGCACGCCACGGATCGAGTTCCTTTTCCTTGACGCGCGGCACGCCGCAGTGATCGAGGATGAACCAAACTCCCGGGCATTCGCGGACCAGATTGATGGCGATGGGTAGCTGCCGGGCCAGGACGCAAAGATCGAAGGATAGTCCCCATCGCTCGAGCGACCCGACATTGCTGATGAAAAGCGGCAGCCGTCCCAAATCGTCGGGTTGGGTGTGCAAAATCCGGCGCAGGCCCTTGAGCTTGGGATGGCCCGCGATCTTATTGATGTAATCCTCGAAGCCCGGCTTTTCAGGACGGCAGCAAGCCACCACTCCCGCCAGGCGGTTCTCCTGCTCCGCAAGCGAAAGGATATGCCGAGTCTCATGTAGCATGTACGGCTCGTCAACATCGCATTCAACGTGCACCGACTTCGTCACATCCAGGCCACGGACTGCCTCATCATAGTCGGTCAATCGAAACGGGCGATCCAGGACGGGATTTCCTTTGCACCAGGGATAAGGAAATAGCTCCGTATCCCACAAGTGCTGATGCGTGTCGACAATTTGCACGGCGTGAACTCCTCGTTGAATAAAGTCGCAGGCCAGTTTGCTGTAGCGGCGCTCTATGAGCGCCGAAAACTACTAGGAAATCAAGCTCGGCGCTCATAGAGCGCCGCTACAGCAAACTGAACCTTCACCTTAAATAAGGCGCTGCCAAAGTACCCAATGGGAAAATCAGGAACAGGTAATTTATCGCGGGGAGGGTGTGGTCTTCAAGGGGGAAAACTGCGGCACAGGCTTTGTGCCGCAGCTTTTCATGCTAAAGGTTGGAGCTGACTTAACGCGACTGGACGCCGCCGGTGGGTGCGCTCACGCCCGTCCCGGACAAATTCACCGTCTGCGGGCTGGTTCCATCACTGTCAATGAAGCTGAGTGTGCCGGGCAGGCTGCCCGTTTGGGTCGGGGTAAAGGTGACCGTGATGGTGCACATACCCTTCGCCGCAAGTGATGTGCCACAGTTATTAGTCTGAGCGTAGTCGGCGCTGGGCGCGATGCTGCCGATGTTCAGCGCGTTGGACCCCGTGTTCTGCAGGGTGACGGTTTGCGGCGGACTGGTGGTGTTAATAGTCTGGCTGCCGAAACCCAAACTCGGAGGATTCAAGGAAACCTGAGTGCCGATGCCGCGAAGCCGGGCGGTCTGAGGGCTTGACGGGTCATTGTCGGCCACCTGAAGATTCCCATACAGGATGCCCGTAGTCGTAGGCGCAAAGGTAAGCGAGATCATGCAGGAAGCACCGGGCGCAAGACTGTTGTGGCAGAGGTTCGTCTGTGAAAAGTTCCCAACCGTGTTGATGGCGGTAATGGACAGAGCCGAGGTTCCCCCGTTCGTCAGCCTCACTTGGTGGGGCTGAGAACTTGAACCCAGAAGCACCGTTCCAAGGTTGGTGCCGGGATAGGCAGAACCCGAGATGGTGACCTCGCCCCCTGTTCCCGAAAGGTTGACGATTTGCGGGCTGGTGACGTCAGTATCCGTGATGGTCAGGGTTCCTGTCCGCGGGCCCGTTTGAGCGGGATTGAAGGTCACATTGATTTTGCACGTGGCGCCCGCCTTAAGCGTCTTGCAGTTGTTCGTCTGTTTGAAGTCCCCGGTGGCAGCAATGCTGGAAACAGTGATCGGGCTTGTACGGATATTGGTCAACATTAAAGCGTAACCCGGGCTGACCGTGCCAACCTGTTGGCCGCCGTAGTAGATGTCCGAAGCCGCATTAATGGGACAGGTCTGCGGATTGAGGATCACCGGCGCAAGCGGCTGTTGGGTGAAATCAAAGCTATCCGTGGTGTCATTGGCGGCCGCGTCCCGCTCCGTAAGGGAAGGCAAATTGTAACGGTCCTCGATAAATTTGAGCACCGAGGAAAATTCATATTGGGTATGGGAGATGTAGCCGGATCTAGCGTAGGGCGAGATGATGATCATCGGCACGCGAGGGCCCAGGCCATATTGATCCACATTGGGCGGAGGGACCTGGTCATAGAAACCCCCGAAGTCATCCCACACCAGGAAGATCGCAGTGCTGTTCCAAGCCGGGCCTTGCATAATAGCGTTGATTTGCGCCACGGTCCAATTCTCTCCTTGGCAAGTGCTGTTGGGGGGGTGCTCGCTATTGGGACCGGTCACCAGCCAGCTCACCGGGGCCAGATTGCCGTTCATTGCATCGGTGATGAAGCGGGTGTCCGGCACCACGTGCTCGGTCCAGAGCGATGAATTGCGAATGTGGTTGATGGAGTCATAAGTTGAGTATTGATAGCCCTTTGCGTTCGCAGGTGGCGCGTAATATTTCCAATTGATCCCTGCTGTATCAAGGTTGTCCGCCAGAGTCGGGAAGTCGAAGCAAGGGAAGACATCTGAGATGTCTCCCAAGCCGTCCAAGACCTGGACGGCGGCGCTGGGCGGGGCATCACAGCCCCAACTGTAGGTGTTGTTAAGGGGGATGCTAATCACCCCGCCGGACTGGGCCGCGATGGTATACAAGTGATTCGGGAAGCTCGGTCCGTGCAGAGAGGAAAACATCTGGTCAGCCAGGACGAACTGCTGGGCGTATGTATAGTAATTCGGAATGTCTGCCTGAGTAAGCTGGGAGTAGGCAAGATACTCTCCGTTCACATTACCGCTAGCGATCAGATCAAAGCGGTCCATCTTGCCGCCGTCCATGGCGTTAATGGCGGAAGGCCAGTCATGCCCGATGTCCACCACCTGGTCGGGAGTGTGCCGAAGCGGAATAACCTGCCCGGTGGAAGTGATTCCGGTGGTCGCGCCGTCTGCGCCTGGAAATTGCCCGAAGTAGTTATCAAAGCTACGATTTTCCTTGATGATGAAAACGATATGCTGAATTTGGGTGATGCCAGCCGGTGGGGCAGGCCGCGCCGGACTTTGGGTTTGAATGCCGCTACTGAATTCGGTGAGGGTCAGCAGGGCGGCTACGCAGAAAATTCCAAGAACGGCAAAACCCAATACTCTTTCACTCTTTCGACCGAAAGCCTGCATAGTATTTTCCTTTTCCTTGGTGATGCTGGACTATCGCCGCGTTTTGTTGATGCGGGCCGGTAACTTGTGGGTGGGTCTTTGCGTGGGCGCAAGGAACCAAGGCATGGTGGTGTCCGTGCTCTTGAAGAAATTCAGGAGCATGTTAGCATCCGGCTCGAGTCCTGCAGGGACCATATGCGTGCCGTCACTTGTGAATTGGTTACAAGTCCACACCAGACCATCGCTCCGCCCCAACATGCCATTGGCCCAATCATAAGGCCCCCAGGCAAGCCAAGGAGCCATCACCGCGCCATTGGCAGGATTGTAATTTAATGCCGGATTTCCGTTGATCTGATCTTGAATCACATCTCGCACAGCATAGCCGTCTTCATAGGCATAGGTCTCAGGATCGGGCCCCCGGCCGGTACCATTGGAGTAACCGGCATAATACCGGCTGTTGAAATACAGTAGCTTGAGATTTGGGAAATACGTGTGCATGTTTTGGGCAATGGAAATATATTCGCTCTCAAGACCGTTGATATCGCCGGGAAAGGTTCCGGAGGGACCGCCGTCCACAGCCTCAACCCATGCGGTAACAACCTGGTTGGCTGTCAGACCGGTTTGCGGCAAGAAGAAGTCTAAAACCGCGCCCCAAGCGGGATCGTTGATATTCGCATAGTGCTTGGCGCCCAGTTCCGGTTGCGCGCCAGGAACCAACACGAGTTGGGGGTTAACGGAAGGATCGCCCGAGGCATCCTGAATGAACTGGTGGAACGTATTTTCAGCGTTTGATATGCCAATTGAGATGAGCCCCATCTTTCCATTGGGATCAGGATTGCCATTTGCGTCGAGGGGCTGAATCGCTTGGGCGAAGCTCACGCCGTCAGCATCATGGCTGGCCGGCATCATATTACTGCCGTTCAGATAGAGTCCGCCTTGGACGCCCTCATAGTAACCCGATCCGAGGTCGTCGAGAGGCAGGATGGGCGTATTCGTCCCAAGGACATCGAAAACAATGTTATTGCATGAGGCGCCGTTAGGGGTTGCGACAGACATTGTGAGCAGCGACGTCGCAGTATTCGGGGGCGTACTGGAATCCATCACTTGCGCAGTGAACTGGTAATTCCCTACCCCAACCGTGGAAGCAATGGAGCCCGTGATTAATCCCGAGTTGGAAAGAGATAGACCGGATGGGAGTTGCGAACCGGTGGCCAGAGTCCAACTGTAAGGACTCGTTCCCCCCGCTGCAAGCAAAGCGAGCTGGTATGCAAAACCGCTGGTTCCGCTGGGGAGCGCAGGGAAATTGGCCACAGACAAGACGCTTGTGCCGATTGCGGTTCCGCTCAGGGTAACCGCATGGGGTGGAAGTACGTTGCTGGTCATTACCAAGGCTCCGGTATAGGTTCCAGGCGCAGTGGGAATGAAAGCAACTTGGACGGGGAATGAATGCCCAGGGTACAAACTGAAGGCTTTTGTGAATCCAGTCACGTAAAACGGCGGGTCGGCATAAATTGATTGCACTTGGAATCCCACCGTGCCGGTATTTTTGTAAGTGACGGTCTGTGTGGGGCTGCTGCTTCCAATAGGCTGATTTGCGAAAGTCAAAGCGGCGGGGGTCAGGTTAGCCACGGCGCCAGTAATGAAACCTGTCCCCGATAAGGAAACCACCACCGGATTATATCCCGCAATGTTGATGGTGAAGGAGCCGTTGAAAGTCTGTGCAGAGTCAGGAACAAAGATGATGGAGTATGTCATTTTGTGGTTGGGTGATATTACGGAAGGTTGCCACCCCTCCGTCAAATGAAACTCGCCGGGCGTGATACTGAAGGATTGAAGTGTCAAGTTGGTCGTGCAATTGTTAATAACGATAATGTCCTGTTGAAGCGCACTCCGGGTTCCAACGGCAACGCTCTGGAAATTAGCCTGCAAGTTCAAAGGCGTGACAGTGAAGCAGTTCTGAGCGTGAGCTCGTGGAATGAATGCCAGCGTGGAAACGGCGGCAAGCGCCAGCATTTTAATAACAAATGCTAAGCTTCCTTTGATGTTCATAACCCCCTCCATTGTTTGCGGGAGCGATCCCGCCTAGCCCGTCGCGGATCGGTGTAAAGCCGGAAAGCCCCGGGAAAGCATCCTTAAAAACTCGCGGATCAGCCTTTCGCACCGCCCAAATCCGGGCAGTGAACTACATCGCGTGGCTGCACAGATCCGTCCCCCCTTGTTCAGTTGAAATTTTTGAGATTCTCTGTTCGAAGGGCTACGATGAGCCTTCCCCCTCGCTTCGTCCGCAGGGTTCAATTGCAGACGGCTACTCCAGGAAATTAGCCCCTGTCTTATTGAAAAATGGCCCCGTTTATCTGGCTCCAGATTATCTCAATCCAGACAGAATCGCAAGCGGCACGAAAAATGGGTAGTGGTACAGTTTGGCCGGCGTAGCAGCGAGTTTACCTCGCCACATGGCGGCATAAAGCTGCCGCTACCGCAAACTGACCCACTACCGATAGTTTGTAGCGCAGGTGTCCCCACCGGCGTTTGATTTAGTCCGACCGTTGTCGTCAGAATCCGATGCGCGGGTGAGGACACCCGCGCTACAACAAATTGCGGCGCCTGTTTTCCGGTCCCCGCGCTTCTTCTAGTGACTCGCCGCAGATGAAGGAGAATTTGAAGCGGATACCGTGGAAGAAGGAACAAGATGATCCTCCTGCAAACTCTGGAGAATCGCTTCCGCCGCCACCTCATGGCCCAGGGGCGAATAGTGAGGATCGCAGGGCAGAGAGAAATAAGGCCATTGGAGATGGTGAGCGTCCCGGTAATGAATGAAATAGGGCTTCAGAAAATCCATGGGAATATCGTTACGCGCACCAATTTCCTTCAGCCTTTCGTCGAAGGTTGAAACCCTCATTTCCGGCGGGATTTTGCCTTCCTGCTTGATGAATCTCTGCCGCCATCCCGGATCAATGTCAAAGAATTTGGGTGGAACCACCACCGCAAACTTGGACCCGTCCGCTTCCACCGTATTCTTGAACAAAGTAAGGACCCTGTCCGTGACCGTCCATGCCTGTTGCCACTGGGGATCGAGGGGATCTCCATAGACTCCCCATTCAACTCCGACACCCTGCCAATAATGCGTAGTTGGATCAAAATGGAACCAAATCCGCGCAAGGTAGTACATCAAAAGCGAATGATTCTCAAAAAAGGTTCGAACGCCATTGAACGTCCTCCGCTCTACGGGCTGGAAGACCAACTGGCCATTGGGTCCAAGATTGTAGTAGGGCGAGTACCAGGTGTGGATACCGTAAACCTCGGGCTGGATGACGGACGAATTGTTCATCACGTCGTTGTCCACAAACATCAGAACTACCAGATCCGGATGGAACCGCCGGACCCGGGTCTTGTACATGATATATTCCTGCGTCGTGCCTATTGCACCCAAGCCGAAATTGAGCACTTCCGAGTTGGGATACCCTTCGCCGGCCAGCAACTTTTCCATGCGGATATTCATGACCTGATCCGGTTTCACTTGCACGCCTTCAACCACCGAGTCTCCCATCAAGGCAATGCGGTATTCTCCGGGCTTTTTGGCAATGGAGCGGTCCCGGTCCCGCATGCCCCAGCGGTTCGTCCGGACTTCTCCCACAAAACATCCCCGGGAATGAATGACGTCCTTGTTGGGAATCAAGGCCAAGCCCAGGACGGGGTCGTAGCGCCGGAACGGGGCGCTGCGGTAATGGCCCATAAAAGGAACGAGCAGGCGGAGCGCAAACTCACCCAGGATGAAGAGCAGGCAAAAGGCAAGAAGGTTCGAAAAGATGATAAGCAGGATTTTCTTGCCCAAGCCTCCTTCGGGTTTGGCTTCGGTTCTGGCGGGTTGTTCAGTCACAGGCACAGGTCTTCCTTTTTTCCTTTCTAACGCTTGGTCATCTGAAAAAGCCATCGACTCTCAGCAGTCAGCTTGAATCAATTTGTTCTTCTATACGGAGGGACGTAAATCATTGCGCGATTGCTGTAGCGGCGTCTATAACGGCGTCGGCTCTGTCAAGGGACACGTATCCGGT
>CALCEB010000104.1 GCA_937900045.1 uncultured Acidobacteriota bacterium | reverse complement strand
GAAAGGCAACCGCCCTATGCGGCGCATCCTTAATCAGGCTGCCAACGCCGCGGTCAAATGTAAAGGAAGCATCTTCGAGATCCTCTATCGCCGCTACGTGCCGCGCCTGGGGCACAGGCAAACGATCGGAGTGATTGCCCATCGGCTTTGCCGCCTCGTCTGGAAGATACTTCACCAGGGAGTCCGCTACGAGGAACGGGGCCCGGCGGTTAGCAAACAGTCGAAGCAGAGGCGCGCGACAAGAATGATCCGCGAACTCCGCAGCCTCGGCTACCGGGTCGAATTCCTCAATTCTCAATCGGCTGCTACCCAGTGAGCGAGCATTTTCGACCCTGCGGTTCTTGGTTTGGGAACCAGCAAAAAGCCGGTGAGTTTCTGAAAGGCGAAGCTTCGCGCTACATGCTCCGCATTACTTCACCTTGACAGTCCATCCTTTTCGTGGAAACTAGGATTGTTCATGCGCGACAGAATCTATCTCGCCGGCCTTCTCCTTGGGGCAGGGCTGTTGCTCTACGCCGGTCGCGGTCTGTTTGAGAAATCGAGATACGTGACCTTTGCTTTGACTTTTGGGGTCACCACGGCGGCGGCGGTTCTTGGCGTGGCGCTGTACAAGGTGCAGCTTGACCTGAGAGCCAGCCGTCACGAGCTAGCCCGCAAAGAAGCCGAGCTGAGTATAGCCCTCGAAGTGCAGAAGAGACTTTTTCCTCGACACTTCCCCAGCAGCGGTGGCCTGGAATTCTCGGGAATTTGTGTCCCTGCCAAAGGAATCAGCGGAGATTATTACGACGTGATGCAGCTACCCAGCGGCCGCTTGATTTTTGTCGTGGCGGACATCAGTGGCAAAGGAATCTCGGCGGCCATTCTCATGTCCAATCTACAAGCTGTCCTCCGCACGCTGGCTGAGGCAGGCCACGCGCCCTGCGAGGTGTGCGCCCATCTGAACCGTCACCTTTATCAGGTGACGGAGGATTCCTGGTTCGCCACGTTCTTCTATGGGGAATGGAACCCCGCCCGGCGGCTGCTATACTACGTCAATGCCGGTCATCCCTTGCCGTTCCTCTGTGGGAGCCGCCCTGGTTTGCGCCTGGACCGTGGAGGTCCCCCCATTGGCTTGTTCCAGAACGTCACTTTTGAGGTCGGCGAGGCTGAGTTGCAGCCCGGCGACTTACTCGTGGTGTACTCAGACGGAATTGTCGAGGCAGGCTCCGGTCAGAAACAGGAATTCGGAGAACCGCGACTGGCGCATACCATCACGACCCATTGCAACAAATCGCTCGCCGAGATCCAGCGGCAGGTGCTCGATGCCGTGCGCGACTGGTCAGGCCCTGATCCGGAAGATGATATGACGCTCCTGCTCGTCAGAGTGCCGCGGCTGGTCGAGGAGGGAGCATGAAAATAAACGGGCGCGGATTGGGAGATCACATCCGGTTGCTCTGGCCTTTGTTTGTGTTGATCGCCGCCGTGTGGGCCTTGCGGATGGGGTTGGCGGCGGTGGAAGCTCCTCGATTGCTGGTCCAGGTCATCAGCGTAACCGTTGCCGCCACTTTCTGCGTTTTATTGGCGGTTTTATTCATCCATGCGCGGAACTTCGGCGGCTATTCCAATGTTGTATTGGCTGTTTTTCTGCTGGCTCTGTGGGAGCAGCTTCTCATCGCATCCGCGATCGCGTTCACTGCTCTCAGCGGCATCCCTACGATTTATGCCGCCCCGGAATTCTCCGGGGGATTGTCCGCGGCGCGCCACATCGAAGGGCAATTGACCTTCGCGCTCGGCATGGGCACTCTGCTTGGATCAGGAATGGGCTGTTTGCTGTTCTGGCTGCTTCGCAAGATCGAACCACACCCGCTGAGATCGTCGAATGGATGAGCAGGAACCGATGGAGTTTGAGAGACGCAAACTCTGCGCTTGACGAAGGTCCCATGGACAGGAAGGCGCTGTCGGTGGCTGCCAACTCCTTCGTCGTTTTGCCCGTGGCCAGTTGCAGTTCATCACCGTGGGTGGCGCATACATGCTGGTACTTTACACGTCTGCGATCCGTCATGCCACCCCCGCGCAGGCGGGGTCCATGTCACCGCAGGTAGGGGTTGGATTCCCGCCTACGCGGGAATGACCACGGTGGCATATTCATTGGTTTCGCGTGGTCGGTGTCAAAAACCCGGACACGGCGGTGTGTGCTCCTGGCCGGTGACGCAGAGTGTTGCATTCCAAAAACTCTGCGGCTTGTCGAATAAAGAAAGAGCTGCAGAGTTCGAGGAGCATAAACTTTGCGCTCCGGCTTACCGAATGGACGCAGACAATCGAGATTAATTCACTCGGCACTTGGCGACGATCAGCGTAACATCATCATGCTGTTCATGGGGGCTGAACTGCTGAACTTCATCAACGATCGCTGAAAGCAAGCCCTGTGCAGGCGATTCACGATGCCGCTGCAAGGCTTTGATGAGGCGTTGCTCGCCGAATTCCTCGCCTGCATCGTTAAACGATTCCGTGATGCCGTCAGTGTAAAGCGCGAGGGTGTCTCCCGGAAAGAGGCGGCGTTCTCCCATCGGGCAGTCCCAATCCTTGAAGAGCCCCAGGACCGTACACGTGGAATCGAGGCGGTCAAGTGCGTCCCCGGCTCGGAGAAGAAGAGCAGAGTAGTGTCCACAATTAGCAAAGCGCAACCTGCGGGCGCGGTCGTCATATTCCGCGAAAAAGAGCGTGGCATAGGCATTGTCCACCGTATTCTCGTAAAAGAGCTGGTTTACCGACCGCAAGAAATGTTGCGGCTGGTCCAGAACGGTGGCGACTTGGCTGCGCAGGTTTGCCTGGAGATTGGCCATCAAGAGCGCCCCGCCGATCCCTTTCCCGGCGATGTCGGCGATAACCAGCCCTAGCCGTTCTTGGCCGAGATCGAGGAAATCGTAGTAATCGCCGCCCACCTCCCGAGCCTGAATGCAAATGCCCGCATAGTCGAGTGTCACGAGGCGCGGCAGAGTCTGGGGAAAGAGCCTTGCCTGCACCTGTTTGGCGATTTCCAACTCCTGGGCGGCACGGCGTTCGGATTCCAGCTTATCGGCGATGGCGCGGCGGTGCGCTTCGATTGCCCGGCTCATCTCGTCAACCCCTACGAGTATAAAACTATTGCCATCCAAGTCTTCGAAGGTGGTGACTATCCCGCCCCAGGTCAGTCTCTGAGGCGGATTATGAAACCGAACTCCCAGGTTCGACCACTCGTTGAACTTGGCGGTAACATCATCAGAGATGAGAACAATCCGGGTGGACCCTCCAATCAGTTTGTATTCCTCAGAGTCAGGCCTGGGTGCGATAAGGGCGAGAGATGCTGTGCCGTCGGGAGGCGTCACCGCCACAAAGCGGTAACATCATCAGAGATGAGAACAATCCGGGTGGACCCTCCAATCAGTTTGTATTCCTCAGAGTCAGGCCTGGGTGCGATAAGGGCGAGAGATGCTGTGCCGTCGGGAGGCGTCACCGCCACAAAGCGGACGCCGGAATCCAGGCGAGAATCATAAGCCTTACTGAATCCGAGCTGATCAAGGTAAAATCGCAAACTTCGGTCCAAGTCGCGAACGTAGATGGTAACGCTTTGGAGACGCACATAGGGGCTTTGCGGATCCAAGCGAACAGCGTTTCGGTCCGTACCCCGGGTTGAAGGAGTGCTGGCCATCCGGGAGATTATAGCAACTTAAGCAAGGCGTGTCCTAACCGCAGCCGGCCCGGTAGCGGGCCACTGGGCCAGAGCATTGATCCCTCGCTCGCGGACCGTCGGAAGTTCTTGGGAATTCAATTTCGGCGGTGGGGGACCGTCGCCGCTATAAACAAACTTGCCCAGCGCCGGCTGCTCAATGGCAGCCAATGAGTGCCCATTGAATGACATCCAATCCACTGAATATCTGCTGCGATTCAGACTTCTCTGGCACTGGAATGTCAACCGTCAGTCATGCCAGGCTTCCAGAAATCACCTTGAGCGCCGCGACAATCGAGAGACGCTATGACCTGTGCCCAGCTATAATGTGCAGCACGGGCTGCCTGCCCCTGCATAAAGGAGCGTGCATATGAAGCTTAAGGACCTGTTTTTGGCTGAACTCGAACGGGAATCCGCCGGGACTCGCGCCGTGCTCGAACGAGTGCCGGGTGGACGCTATGATTGGAAGCCGCACGAGAAGTCAATGTCGCTGGGCCGTTTGTCCAACCTCGTCGCGAGCATGCCTTCGTGGGTGGTGATGATGGTGGAACAAGACGAGTTGGATTTTAATCCGCCTGGCGGCTTGACTTATAAGCAACCGGAGTTGCGCACGAGCCGGGAACTGGTGGAGGCGCACGCCGCTCATGTCGCCAAGGCACGCGAGGCGCTGGCGAATACGACTGACGAACATCTGATGACGCCGTGGCGATTCCTTGCGGCCGGTAAAGTGGTCGTGGAGCAGCCGCGATACATCATGATTCGCGACGGCGTGTTCAATCATCTCGCGCATCACCGCGGCCAGTTGACGGTCTATTTGCGGCTCAACAACGCTTCCGTGCCGGCGATCTATGGACCTTCCGCGGATGAAGGGCGATTCGATTAACGAATCGCCGGGATTAGACCGGTGGTAAGTGGCGATTGGTGGAACCGGATGCTGACCGGCGCCCACTGAGCCTTGCGCCAAAAAAAGGACGGTCACCTCAAAAGCACGACGGGGGCACGCCAAAAAGCCCCTTTCTGCCCGGCCGGGTCCAGTACGGTCACCTGGCACTGATACGCGCCTGGGGAAGATGATTGAGCGCAACTCTGAAGCTGAGGGGAAGTGTTTGCAGGCGGCCGTTTGATACGTCCGTTACTTCGATCGGCTGCGTTTCGAAGGCTTTCTTTTGCTCACGGTAGAGACTCACAAAGGCAATCAATGGCTGAACCTTGGGCAGACCTTGCTCGTAGGCTTGGAGGTAAATAAGCAAATCCTGGTCCCTCTTAAACACCCGCGTCACGCTAGGAATCAGCTTTTCACCATCCTGCACCAAAGGGTTGTCGGCCTCCTCTTTTTGGTCCTTGGCCTTCACCGCGTTATAAAGCGCGTCCTTGAGCTGGACGCGCTGGCTGCCAAGCACAACGGAGCTGATCGGGATTCGCTTTTCCACCTTGTTCAGATCTGGAATGACAAACGCGGCTTGGTATGTTCCGATTCTCCCGGTTTCGGCATCGCGGGCAAGAAACTTGATCGTGTACTTTCCGGGTAGAAGCGTGAAACCGGCTGCCATTCATCGTCAAAAGTGGAGAGGAACTGAAAGCTCATTGAATGAATCCAAATCTGAAAAGGGGTGTTCGCTTCTTGCCGAACCTTGATGAGGTGCAGACTCTGTGACCGCCCAGGGCCGACAACGAGGGCTGTCCCGAAGGAAAATTACGGGCACGACGCCCGCACGACAATGTTCCGCTGCAGCGAGCTGATGACAAAAGTCAGATCGGCTGGAAAAGGCGGTAGCTTGAGCAAGGTGGTGGCAGTTGCCGAAAATGACGGGAAGTTACCAGGAACGTAGGTACTAGCCAAGCCCGGATTGTTGCGGTTTTTCCAGGTTGATCTGACAGGTTTGGTGCCGAAGAGAGGACTCGAACCTCCACACCCTGACGGGTACTACACCCTGAATGTAGCGCGTCTGCCAATTCCGCCACTCCGGCCCACTGGGCAAGAAAAGGGCTGGCCTGCGCGTGGGCGCGGCCAAAACCTGGACTTTATGTTGCCACCAGCGCGGGAGTCCTGTCAAGAATCAGATAGCAATGGTAGTGGCGCAGTTTGCTGTAGGGGCGCTCGGAGCTTGCCCTGACAGGGAGCGCCGAAAGCCGTTGAGAATT
>CALCEB010000103.1 GCA_937900045.1 uncultured Acidobacteriota bacterium | reverse complement strand
TAGAATCAACAAGTTACGAACTGTGCGCAAAATCAGCGTAAGAACTGGCTTTGTGATCCTCTTGCTGGCGCGAGGCCAGTGGCCGCCGCGAGCGAACCGCGTTCCACTCGCTCCAACCGCACAACGAAATGGAAAGTGCTACCACGGCCTTCTTCGCTTTCCACCCAGATTTGCCCGCCCATGATCTGGACGAGTTGGGCTGAAATCGTCAAACCCAGGCCCGTGCCGCCATACTTGCGGGTTGATGATCCGTCGACCTGCTGGAAGGCTTCGAAGATCAGTGACTGCTTGCCGGCTGGGATGCCAATTCCCGTATCCGAGACTGAGATGCGTAGTGAAACGTTTTCTTTGTCGCCCGAATCTTCCTGAACCTGGACTTCGATTGATCCTGCTTCTGTGAACTTGAAGGCGTTCCCCACCAAGTTCGTGAGGACCTGTTGAAGCCGGCCCTTGTCCCCCATCAAAAGGCTGGGAACTTCGGGTTGGACCTTCCAGGAAAAATCCAGTCCTTTCTGCCCCGCCTCCAGTGTAAACGGCTTCAGGACTTCAGCCAGCGCTGGGGACAACTCAAACTCAACGGGGTCAAGCTCCAGCTTCTTCGCCTCGATCTTGGAGAAGTCCAGAATTTCATTAATGATCTTCATCAGGTTGTCCGCGGACAGCTTGACCAACTCCAAACATTCCCGCTGGTCCGGATCGAGGTCCGTTTCCAGCGTAAGTTCGGTCATGCCAATGATCCCATTCATCGGCGTGCGAATCTCATGGCTCATATTGGCCATGAATTCGCTCTTGGCGCGGCTCCCGGCCTCAGCGGCCTCTTTGGCAGTCTTCAACTCTTCCTCGACCCGCTTCCGTTCCGCGTTTTCGGCTTTTAAGGCATCATTGGCCCGGGTCAGTTCAACTGTCCGTTCATCAACCAGCATCTCCAGATCGTCTTTTGACCTGCGCAGGATTTCCTCGGCCGCCTTGCGCTTGGTAATATCTTCCGCAATGCCGACCACACGGTGGAAGCGGCCGGAGCCATTCGCAATCGGGAACGCCCGGTCCCAGATCCAACGGACTTGGCCATCCGGCCGGACGATCCGGTACTCCGACTCTGTAGGTTTACCTTCCAACGCTTGGTCAAAATAACTGGAGGCGAGGTCTCGATCCTCCGGATGAATCGTTTCCAACCAGGACGCCGACTGCTCGAACAGATTCCAGGAATTTCGCCCCCAGATTTCTTCGTAGGCTGGACTGACGTAAAGCCGCTGGCGCTTCTTAACATCTATCATCCAAAAAACTTCGCGCACATTCTCGGCCATTTGCCGGAAGCGTTCTTCACTTTCGCGGAGAGCTGCCTCCGCCCGCTCACGGTCAGCGATTTCTTCCTGCAACTCCTGCGTTCGTTCGTCGACTCTGCGGGAAAGTTCCTTTTCCTGCTCATTGAGTTGCCGCACGCGGAGACGGTGTCCTGTCAATCCCAGCCCAAGAACCGCCAATGCACACAACGCCAAAAACCAGAATGTCTGGTAATAATGGGGTTTCAGCGCCAAGTTGAAGGAGGCGCCGGTCTGATTCCAAACCCCGTCACGGTTGCAGGCAATCACTTTGAATTTGTACTTGCCGGGGGGGATGTTTGTGTAATAGGCCGCGCGGCGGGTTCCTGCGTTCACCCAGTCCTTGTCAAACCCCTCCAGCATGTATCTGAAGCGGACTTTCTGTGGGGAAAGAAAAGTCAGCGCCGTGAAGCGGAATTCAAGCTGTCCTTTGCCGGGAGCGGCGGTGACTTTGGCCGAAGGATTCACCATCCGGTTGTTGACGATCGTTTGTTCGATCTCCACCGGCGGCGGCATTGTCTGCGCCATGGCCTTCACCGGATCCACCATCACCACGCCTTTCACCGTGGGGAAGCAGAGCCTTCCGTCCAGTGTCTTGCAGCCCGCGGGTTGAAAGCCTCCATTGCATTCCTTGCTCTTCATGCCGTCGGAGACGCCGTAGGATGTTGAGGTGATTCTACGGATCTTGCCATCTGCAAAATCGTTCAGGTCCTGCTTACTCGCCCGGAAGATGCCTTTGTTCGAGCTCATCCAGAGGTACCCGGATCCATCCTCCAGGATCTGAAAACCGGCATCGTCGAGCAGGCCGGCCTTCGTAGTAAAACTCACAAACTTGCCGTTCTTGAACCGGTTCAGCCCGCCGCCATTGGTTCCAAGCCAAAGCGTGCCATCTGGGTCGCCGTGGATTGCCCACACCACGAGGTTTGAGAGTCCTTGCTTGACGCCGTAGACGGTGAACTTCCCATTCCTCAGGCGATTCAGGCCGCCGCCGCCCGTGCCAATCCATAAGCTCCCGCCAGGGCCCTCGTAGATGGAGAGGACGTGGTTGTTGGACATGCCGTCTTTGGTGATATAGGTAAGAAAATGCCCGTTATTCCACCGGCTAAGT
>CALCEB010000102.1 GCA_937900045.1 uncultured Acidobacteriota bacterium | reverse complement strand
GCGACCCCTTGCACCCCAAGCAAGTGCGCTACCAGGCTGCGCCACGTCCCGAAAAGGAGGTGTCAAGCGCCAAGTCTTAGGTGACAGGGAACAGACTAAACCCTGGTTTGTGTCTGACACCTGATACCTGACGCCTGATACCTGTTTTTTGACGCTAACATTTGCGTGAAAGGATTGTCAAGATTGTCTCCAACTCACGGCGGATGGCTTTTACCTCTGTGGGGTTTGGGCGCGGCTGAAACAACGGCTTTTGTTCAGGTTCGCCCCTGGAGTTTCCCGCCAGTTTCTTCCGAGCCCCGTCGATGGTGAACCCTTGCTGGTATAGAAGCCTCTTGATTTCGAGAATGGTCTCAACGTCCTTGCGGCGGTAAAGACGGTGCCCGCTTGCTGTTTTTTTCGGTCTGAGGGTTGGGAATTCCGTTTCCCAATAACGCAGAACGTAGGCTTTGGTGCGAGTCAGACTACTGACCTCACCGATCCGAAAGTAGGTCTTGTCAGGTATCAGGGGGTGGGTGAGACTTGCTTGACCTGGCGAACCTGCCGCCAAATTTGAATTTCTCTTCATGGTTCCTCAGATCAGGGCTGCCATCCCTGAAGCCATCTTAGGAGACCCAGCGAGCATCGTCAAGGTACGATATCCGTCAAAGCCATAGCGAGCCTTATTAAACCTTTAGTTGAACCTCCTCGATGGCTCCGCAAGGAGCGAATCCCCTGAAAGTTTCAAAGCATTCCGCCCTACGAAGAATCGTAACGTAGGTTATACTTTTCCATCTGCGCCGCAGGGAACAAAACAAGCAGAGACCCGAGACCGGACTTTTGCAGGCTGAGACGCGAGGCCAGGCGCGATAAGGCATCATGATCCATTCACAGCGAGGAAATGATGAAGAAATTGATCGCCGGTGTTGATATTGGCGGGACTAAAGTGGCGGGTGGACTGTTGGACCGGAAAGGGAAACTAGCCAAGACCATTATCGTGCCAACGCGGGCTGGCGAAGGGTTCCAAACCAGCATGGGCCAAGTGCGCAAAGTGATCGACCGGCTGGTCCATCACGCCGGTGGCAAGGACAATATTGAGGGAATCGGCTTATGCGCTCCCGGACCGCTCGACCCGAAAAAGGGAATGGTGATGAGCGCGCCAAACCTTCCCGGCTGGCACAACGTGCGTCTGGCGAAGAAGGTGGAGGAATTCTTCAAGATTCCGGCGCGCGTGGAAAATGACGCCAATGCGGCGGGCTTGGCTGAAGTGCTGTTCGGCGCCGCCGTGGGTTACAGCGATGTATTTTACGTCACCGTTTCAACAGGAATCGGAACGGGCATCGTCATCAACCGCAAGATTTACCACGGGAAGAACGGCGTAGCGGGCGAAGGCGGCCATGTTTCGATTGACTTCCACAGCCCTTACCGCTGCGGCTGTGGGGCGCTGGGTTGCATTGAAGCGCTGGCCGCCGGACCCGGCATGGCGCGGCGCGCGCGCGTTCGCCTGGAACAGGAATTCACCACCGCCAGCCTGCTGCGGGATATGACCAAAGGACAACTGGGTCTGATTACGCCGGAGATGATTGAAAGCGCCGCGCGCGCGGGCGACGCTGTGGCCAAGTCGATCGTGGATGAGACTGGATTCTATCTCGGCGTGTGGCTGGGCGGCATGATCACGCTGCTCGACCCCGGCGCCATTGTTATTGGAGGAGGAGTCGCCCGAATTGGCAAACCGCTATTTGACAAAATCCGCGAAACGATTCTGCAATACACGTTGAATCCCAAGCTTGCCGCACGGATTCCTCTGCTTCCTGCCAAGCTCCAGCAGAACGTCGGGGTATTCGGCGCCGCCAGCCTCTTCTTGCCGGTGGGCGAGGAAGCGGAGGAAGACACGTAAGGACCTCCGCATCCTTCAGACTATCGCGGCCCGCCAAAAGGCCGGTTCGGATCTGGCTGAACCTGTCTATAGCCCGCCGGAATTTCAAAAAGGCTGGAATCTACCGCGTCCGATGAGAATGACGTGACTTGAACCGTCATTTCCATCAGGCTCGCATTTCCTGACGAAGCAGCGGACGCTGGAGGCGGAGTGGAATTGCCGTTATCCGTCTGGCTGGAATCCTGCTGCTTTTTCTTATGGCCGAAACGTCCGAACCCGCCAAACATCCCTCCAATCGCCTTTGCCGCCGCAGCCTGCGGCGAGCTCGCCTGATTGGAAGACTGCGAATCCTGGCTCTGCGAACTCGAATTGGCTTGCGGCGAGGCGCCGTTGCCGGCCGGAGGCATGCCCGCCATTCCGAAGTTGATCGTCTGAAGCAGTGGAAGTCCAACGGGTAATTTCCCGCTCTTCGCCAAGTCCACCATCGCCTTGGACATCCGGGGATCCATCATGGGAGTCATGTTCGGAGTCCAATTCATGAGCTTCGCCATTTGCACGTAGAATGCCTGGACTTCCTGATAACCGGCAACGTGGGGGGCAATCCAGGAATCGACTCCCATTTGCATTGTGGCGCTCTGTGGACCGGCCGCCGGTTGGTTTGGATCTTGTCCCTGCATTACCATGTCGGCCTCAATTTTCATTTCCTGCGCGACCTGGCCCAGGAGCTGCTGCGTTTGATTTGTGGGAATCACGTGGACCTTCATTTGAAATTGGACATTTTGCTGCCCCTTTTGTTGATGCATACTTTGTTGCATCTTCTGCTGCATATTGGCAAGCGCCTGGCGCATCTGCTCGAACGTCATCACGGAATAGACCTGCTTCTTGGTGTTGAGCTGGATAATACGCTGCGAGGCCAAATCAATGATCTCCACCGTGCCGTCAGGGCTCTCCCGCCGCATCCGATTCCCTTTGAAGTATGTCGTGGAAACCATCGGCTCCCGAAGTTGCTTGCTGAAATGGCTCATCATCTTGATCGCGCCCGCCATCATTCCGCCAGTCATCTTCGAAGATTGCGTATACTTGAAGTCGGCCTTGCCCATCCCGCTCCCCAGGAAAAGGGCGAGCGCCATCCCCGTTGCGATCCTGCTTCTCATTTTCTCCTCCAAACACTCATGATGTAGGTGAACTGGACTCAGGGTACGCTGTGCTCAAGCCAAAGTCAAGCCGATGAGCCCATTGATAGTGACTCAATTTGACGATTCTTTATCAGTTTGTCCCTTTACCGTCATTCCCGCCAAAGCGGGAATCCAGTCCGCAAACCGGAGTGGCATTCTGAACTCGTGCGTAGAGAAGGCTCGTCTCTGGCATGGATCCCCGCTTTCGCGGGAATGACGGCGGTAAATAAAGTGAGGAAACATCAAACTGAGTCACTACCAGCCCCTTAACCTGAGTTTCCTCATGATCTTGCAGCCGTTGCCGCAATAAGGCTGACCGGTCCCAAGCCAAACCGGAAAAGCCCCAGAACAAACCTAAGATTTCCACAGGCCAAAAAATAATCCCTTTGTTTTGTGTTAAATGCTTAGCTTTGGCAGCAAAATGCATGTTGCCCTTTTCGATTCAGTATGTTACATGAAATCTTTAGCTTTGTTTTTTAGCTTTGTTCCGGTTTGTTCTTCGAGTTTTCCTTTGTTTTCAATAGGTTTTAGGTTTGTTCCTGAAAGGAATCCATTAGTGCTCCGATTTGATCTTCCCGGCACGATCTTTGGGACCCTGTTTTCCCGGCTTCCGGGCCTTGGGTATCCGTGGGCATGGCGCGGCGAACTTCAGGCGTCACCGGGCTTAAAGGCTTTGAACTCAGGGGAATACTTCCTTACGAAGAAATTTTGAGTCACGTACGAAGGAACAACTGGCACGCCCGCCAAACACGCATAGCATTACGAGGAATATAAAATACAAATATAAATTCGGATATTTGTCAATGAGGAAGCGAGCGGTCCGGTTTGCCGTATCGGCGCTGTCCTCAGCGCCGTCTTTTTTCATTAACGCCGGTGAGGTCACCGGCGCTACAGCGGCGGCGGGAATGACGACGACGGTAGCCACGGCACTGACATCCGGGCAGTGGTCTTCCACGCCTATGGCCGTGGGTGTATACTCTTCGGGGTATGGGGGCCAGCCATTGAAGCCTTCTGCCAAAAATCAAAAGCGCCGCACTGGGCGGCGCTGTGGGTGGGCGCTGTTTCCAGCGTTGCCTTACGCGAACGAAAGTTCAGCTTACTAAGATAAGCTGGGACAATCGCTGCTGAGATACACGCTCAATATCATAACGCCAAAATTTATTATTGCAAGGGGAAAATGATGACCGACGGCGAAGAACTGGTTTTGGGGATTGATCTTGGAACGGACTCTCTCGGTTGGGCGCTTATCGCACGCCAAGACGGTGAACCGCAGCGTTTGGTCCGGGCCGGTGTCCGCATTTTCGATTCGGGGATGGACGAGACCAAAGGACTTGGCAAGGAGGAATCGCGCAATCTGGCGCGGCGCGAAGCCCGGCTGCACCGCAGGCAGCTTGGGCGGAAACGGCGGAGGCTGGCAAAGGTTTTCTGCCTCTTGCAAGCCTGGGATCTGCTGCGTCCGGGCGACATGAAAACGCCCGATGAGCGCCAAGATCATTTGAACTCGCTCGACCGGGAAATTCTTGACTCATCCTGGTTCAAGACCAAGCAATCTATGGGCCGGTTACCCGAGCCGCTGCAAACACTGCCCTATCTTCTCCGCGCCGCCGCGCTCGACGAGCCACTTCCGCCGCGCTACTTGGGCCGCGCCTTCTACCACCTCGCTCAACGTCGCGGTTTTTTAAGCAACCGTAAAGCGCCGCCCAAAAAGGACGAAAAACCGGGCGAGGTGCAGGCGGGCATCGGCAAGCTCCGCAGTGAGATGGACCGAACCGGAGCGCGAACGCTTGGCGAATATTTTTCGCGCCTCGCCCCTTCGGAAGAACGGATTCGCGGACGTTGGACGGCGCGCAAGATGTACGAGGATGAGTTCGGCGCCATCTGGAATGCACAAGCCCGGCACCACCCGCAAATCTTAACCCCGGAACGAGAAAAACATTTGAGGCGGACCATTTTTTATCAAAGGCCGCTGAAGATCAAACGGGGACTGATCGGCATGTGTGAACTGGAACCCGGCCAGCGCCGAGCTCCTCGCTACCTGCTCGTTTCGCAACGCTTCCGTTTACTTCAGGCCGTGAACAACCTCAAAGTAATTCCGCCTGGAGAGCCTGAAAAGTGGCTGACTCCTCAAGACCGCGCCAGGCTCGCCGAAAACCTTGAGCTTCGTGGCGACCTGAAATTCGATCAGGCGCGGAAGCTGCTTGGCCTGACCAAAGATTATGCTTTTAACCTTGAGCGCGGCGGTGAAAAGACAATACGCGGCAACCGTACCGCCTCGGCCCTGAACAAGGTGTTTGGGGAACGCTGGCAGCAATTCACGCCGGCGGAGCGCGAAAGCGTTGTGAATTACATCAACGGCTTCCAACATCCGGACAAGCTTGCGGCCGCGGCGCAGAAAAAGTGGGAACTGAGCGCCGAAGCCGCAGGTGAATTCGCAAAGATCAGCTTGGAAGGCGACTACATGAATCTGTCGCGCCGGGCCATGGAAAAATTGCTGCCCCGCCTTGAAGAGGGCATGGCCTACGCCGAAGCGCGCAAGCTGGTTTCGTTTGAACGCGGCGAGCCAAGGGCCGCTCTGCCTCCGGCCGGAAGATCTATCCAAGCGCTTCGCAATCCGGCGGTGGAGAGGAGCCTGACCGAGCTTCGCAAAGTGACCAGCGCGATCCTCCGCGAGTACGGCAAGCCAGCGGAAATTCGAGTGGAGTTGGCCCGGGAGTTGAAGAAGTCACGATTGGACCGCGAGGGAATTGCCAAGGCCATGCGCGAAAACGAAGCGGCACGCAAGAAGGCAGCTCAAAGAATCCTGGGGGAAACCGGCATCATCAATCCTTCCCGGGATGACATCCGCCGGGTCCTGCTGGCGGATGAGTGCAAGTGGGAGTGCCCTTACACTGGCAAGCCCATTTCAATGCGGGGGATTTTGGGCCACGAACCGCAATTTGACATCGAACACATTATTCCTTTCAGCCGCTCGCTGGACGATTCTTTTGCCAACCTCACTCTTTGCGATCAGCAGGAGAACCGCGATGTAAAAAAGAACAAGACGCCGCACGAAGCCTACAGCAGCGACCCACTGCGATACCAGCAGATTTTGGACCGCGTGGGCCGCTTCAATGGTGACCGCCGGAGAGTGGCGCGCAAGCTCGAACGATTCAAGATGGACGACGCAAAGCTGGAAGAGATGCTTCAAAAGTTTTCCGCCCGCCGCCTGACGGATACGGCATACGCCACCAAGCTTGCGGCCCAGTATCTTGGGCTACTCTACGGTGGAAATGCCGATGCAGAACACCGCCAGCGCATATTCGTCAGTTCCGGCGGCGTCACGGCGGACCTTCGGGCGGCATGGAAGCTCAACGCCATCCTGAAGGACGGGCCGTCCACGGACGGCGGCTGGAAGCCAAAGGAACGAACGGACCACCGCCACCATGCCGTTGACGCCGTCGTCATCGCCCTCACCAACCAAGCTACAGTGAAAAGGCTTGCCGATGCCGCGGAGCGCGCGCCGCGAGAAGGCAGGCGCAGATTTGCCTCAATGGAGAGCCCTTGGCCAGATTTTGCCGATTCGGTGCGTGCTGAAATTGACAGCCTGGTGGTTTCGCATCGCGTCTCCAGAAAGGTCAGCGGGGCGCTGCACGAAGAGACGATTTATTCGCCACCCATTCCGCTTCCCGGCAATAACGGTAAATCGGAGCGCCGCGTGCGCAAGCCGCTGGCAGCCTTCACCAAGAGCGACCTCGAAGCCATCGCCGATGAAGCTGTCGCGCAGCTTGTGCGGCAGAAACTTGAAGAGCTCGGCGGCGATCTTAAGAAATTCAGCGACGAAAAGAACCTGCCCGCCTTCGTGACTGAAAAAGGTTTGCGTATTCCCATCCGTAAAGTTCGCATCCGCAAGGCGCTATCGACCTTCCAATTGGGCGAAGGCCGGGCGGCGCGGCACGTGGTAAATGAATCCAACCATCACTTGGAAATCTACGCGGAGATCAAGCCCGATGGCAGCGAGGGCAAATGGGATGGTGAGGTGGTCCCAATGTGGGAGGCATACAAGCGTAAGCAGGAAAAGGAACCCATCGTCCAGAGGGATCACGGACCGCTGGCACGATTCAAGTTTTCTCTGGCGCCGGGCGAAATGATCGAGTGTGAGCTCAAGCCGGGAGAAAAGGGGTTGTTCATCGTGCGAAGCGTCAGCCAGTTTGCCACCGGGCAGATACAGACGGGAGTGGTTCCCATTACAGACGCGCGGAAGAAGAAGGACATTATCTCGGCTAGAGACTTTCTAAGGCCGGGTCCGGACACACTGCGCCAATGGCACACCCGCAAAGTGTCGATAAGACCGCTCGGGGAGGTAACCGAGGCCCATGACTGACCGGGTGATTGATTTATCGGACCGGCCCGCGCATTTGAGCGTCAGAAATTCGCTCTTAGTAATCCGTTTCGGTTCTGTACCGGCGGTCTCTGACCGCCGTCCTGAGGGTATCGCCGGCGGGGACACCGGCGCTACATCCGATCGCGAAGAGCACACCATTCCCCTCGGTGACCTTGCGGTGGTCATCACTTCGCATCCGCAAATTTCCTACACCCACGCGGTGCTGGCGGGGTTGGCGGAAGCGGGCGCGATGTTCATTGCTTGCGACGGCAAGCACATGCCCGCCGCGATGTTGCTGCCGCTGGTTTCCCATTTTCTCCAAACCGAGAAGTTTGCTTTGCAAGCCCGGCTCTCGCTGCCCACCGCCAAGCGGCTGTGGCGGCAGATCGTGAAAGAGAAAATCCAAGCCCAAGCGCGATTGCTGGAAGAACGGGCCGGGCAGGATTGGGGCTTGAAGTCGATTGCGGGGCGCGTCCGCTCCGGCGACTCCGGCAATCTGGAGGCTCATGCGGCGCGCATTTACTGGAAAGAACTTTTCAGCGGCGTTGAGTTCCATCGCGACCAGGAAGCCGAAGACCTGAACCGCCATTTGAATTACGGTTACGCGGTGTTGCGGGCCGTGGTGGCTCGAGCTTTGTGTGGCGCCGGTCTCCATCCCACCTTTGGCCTCCATCATCACAACCGCTATGACGCCTTCTGCTTGGCGGATGATTTGATGGAGCCGTTCCGCCCGCTGGTGGATCGCGTGGTGGCGCGCCTGAGTGACCGATGGGGAAGCGGAGCGGCCTTTGACCGCGAGGCCAAGCGCGCTTTGCTTGAGCCGCTGCTGGGCCGGTTCGATTTTGACGGCGAATCCCGGACGCTTTTTGATTGGGTGAGCCGCGCCGCCTTTTCGCTGGCGGCAGTGGTGGAGGGGGGCGAAAAGTGTTTGCAGATTCCGCAACTGTAGCGTCGCTCTGTAGCGCCGGTCTGTGACCGGCGATGGCCGCCGCTCATAGAGCGGCGCTACAACGGAGCGGCGCTACAAGATTGGGTGGCCGCGCCCCGCGAGCAGAAAGCCCATGCCTGCGCATCAGCTTGCACTCTCCGGTTATCGCGCCATGTGGCTATTTGCCATGTTCGATCTACCTATGGATGACAAAGACCTGCGGCGGGAATACGCGCAGTTCCGCAAGGCCCTGCTGCGCGAAGGGTTCACCATGTTGCAGTATTCGGTGTATGTCCACTACATCCGCAGCGAGGACGCGGAGGAGACGCTGCGCCGGAAGGTTTATATTGCCCTCCCCAGCCACGGCCAAGTGCGGCTGGTGGCCGTGACCGACCGCCAGTTTGAAAAAATGGAAATTTACGTTGGAAAAAAGCGCAAGGCGGTGGAGGATCCGCCCCTGCAAATGATGCTTTTTTAGGAATTCAGAAGAGATTATCCCCCCGGATTTTGTAGGACTTCCGAGGGGATATAGTGTATCTCAGAAGCGATTCCCGGCAAACCATAGCAACCGTCTGAGTGTTGATCTGTTGGTCCATAGTGTATCTCAGAAGCGATTCCCGGCAAACCATAGCTCAATAGGCAGAACAGGCCTGCCGTGATAAGTGTATCTCAGAAGCGATTCCCGGCAAACCATAGCATTGCCAATGACGCACCGGTTGCCAATCGCAGTGTATCTCAGAAGCGATTCCCGGCAAACCATAGCGAAATGGGCAGCCAGGGACTCTTGATATTTAGTGTATCTCAGAAGCGATTCCCGGCAAACCATAGCGAAAATATCACCAGCCGGTGTCAGCACAACAGTGTATCTCAGAAGCGATTCCCGGCAAACCATAGCCTATCTTACTGCAACAAGGCGTTCCCACTCAGTGTATCTCAGAAGCGATTCCCGGCAAACCATAGCGCAATGTTATTGAGGTCATAGCTACGCTCAAGTGTATCTCAGAAGCGATTCCCGGCAAACCATAGCCAACGGAATGATACGAATGATAGGGCCTGTAGTGTATCTCAGAAGCGATTCCCGGCAAACCATAGCTTGCTGTTAGAGGTCTTTTGCCGTACCGCAGTGTATCTCAGAAGCGATTCCCGGCAAACCATAGCGAGCGCTTGGCAGTGGCTTTGCGGCCGTGGAGTGTATCTCAGAAGCGATTCCCGGCAAACCATAGCGCATGGAACGCACCACAGTCAACTCTCACAGTGTATCTCAGAAGCGATTCCCGGCAAACCATAGCGCATTAGCGTAGGCCTTGACCGTGTGTGTCAGTGTATCTCAGAAGCGATTCCCGGCAAACCATAGCAAGAGCTTGACCGTGTCGCTCCACACGGCGAGTGTATCTCAGAAGCGATTCCCGGCAAACCATAGCCTTTAGAACCATCTCCCAAGCTGATGACGCAGTGTATCTCAGAAGCGATTCCCGGCAAACCATAGCAAGTGGAACCGCACAGAGCTAGAATTTTCCAGTGTATCTCAGAAGCGATTCCCGGCAAACCATAGCCAGTTTTGGCGTTTTAGTGATCTATGGCTAAGTGTATCTCAGAAGCGATTCCCGGCAAACCATAGCCCAGTCCGCTGATGTACCCAGAACCTTCGAAGTGTATCTCAGAAGCGATTCCCGGCAAACCATAGCGCCGTGTGCCTGAGATTGAGCCGCTTGAACAGTGTATCTCAGAAGCGATTCCCGGCAAACCATAGCATATGTGTACTCCGGCGTATAGCGCGCTAGAGTGTATCTCAGAAGCGATTCCCGGCAAACCATAGCCCAATTGAGGGGTTGTCCCGAAAGCGCCGTAGTGTATCTCAGAAGCGATTCCCGGCAAACCATAGCAGAGCGCCCAGTACCTCTATCACCTGAATCCGGCGCATTCTCAGAGGCGGGACGGCGTCTCGGTCGCGGATTG
>CALCEB010000101.1 GCA_937900045.1 uncultured Acidobacteriota bacterium | reverse complement strand
ATATACTTGCCACAGAGGGTTTCGATCATATCTACCATCACCAGCTCATCCACCGGGTCCTTCAGCCTGGCAGCAACCGCAAGTTCTTCGACCTCCCCTTTATAGCATTTTAACTCCGCCGGGGACATCAGCAGAATAGGCAGGTCGTTTCCAACTTCTGAAGTTCGTTGGCGGATAAATTCCACCACTTCTTTTGCGCTCCCAGACATTCCCCCGTGCCGAAGCACCAACAGTTGAAAACCACCCCAATTGTATTTCTCGAGGAGCGCCAGCATTTCACTCTCATCTTCAACCGCCACAACCGCATGGCCGCAGTCCTGGAGACTCGCGGAAAGATTGGCTTGAGCCTGGTCCTTAAACCCCTCAATCAGAATGGGCTTCCCGCCGGCAGTGTTTTTTTCAGCATCCCCGGGTCTGGCCAATCTGTGTCGCGGCAGCGCTCTCGCGGACCTTGTCGCCATCGCCCCACGGCAGGGCTCAATTCTTTTCAGCCTGACCCAGAAACGCAATACGGTTCCATTGCCCGAGTTGTCGTATGGGGCCACGGCGCCACCCATCAATTCAATGAGTCCTTTGGCGAGTCTCAGGCTGGCGATGGCGCCTTGCCTGTCGCTGCGATTCATATGCCTAGCCCCTAACAGAACTGTCGACCCGGACGATGGCGGGGGCTCGTCTTCCAGAAGCCCAGTACCCTCGACCTTAAAGGACAAGACCGCTTCCTCTTCATCGATTGAGCCAGTTTGCGCCCATACCAACACCCCACCGGTTGTTAGGCAATCCAAGGAGTAGCTCACGATGTTATTCAGAGCCTGGCGCAGGCGGCGGGAGTCACCCACATAAACATCCGGCACTTGGGGGTCTATCTTCCAGTTGAGCTGCCGGCCTACATATGCTGCCTGCGCCGCAAACGGCCTGAAAGAGTCCTCCAGGAATTCACGCAGACTAAACTCGGCCGGCTCCATCACCAATTCCCCTGCATCGAGTTTGGCGAGGTCTCCAGCGTCTTCTAAAATTCGGAGGACAGACTGTGAGGAAAACATCAGCACGTCCAAACACTCTTGGATTTCAGGTTCAAGGTTGGTTTGATGCAGAAGCTCTGCGACTGCAAAAATGCTGCTCACGGGCTTCCGCAATTCGTTTAATAGAGGCAAAATCAGGTGGTTTCTCAAACCCGCCGCTAGGCTGTCTCCCCTGCTGGGTGAGCCGGTCGTCCCCTCTGCGTCTGCATCACCGCCCAGGTTGATTGCCAGACCCACCAAACCCGTGACATCTCCTTTTTCATTGTGCACTGGAGCATGATGGACGGAGAAAGTATAGCCACTCGACCTCTCCAGGCAGGCGGAAGGCTTTCCTTTCTGAGCCATTTCCATGTGCTTACAAAATAGCGGGTTCGCTCCGCGGAGATCCTGAACGAGCCGTCCTTCACACTCTCCAGGTTCAATCCCCGTGTCTCGTGTTCCCTTCCCGCCCAGCAGCTTGACTCTTCCGCCTTGGTCCGCAGTAAATACCGTGAATGGAAGATTGGCAAGAGCCCATTTTAAGTCTGCCGCGCTCCGGGGCAGTTCCGGTTCGGTCTCCTCCGTGCATTTCATCACTCGCGCCACGCAAAGGACTCCCATAAACTTGCCTTTGCGGCGCATCAGCTTCGGGTTGACCTTCAGAACCACATCATTTCCGTCTCGAGAGATAACGGTGAGGTTGGGCAGGCCGGGATCCTCGCCGGCAATGACGCTCTTCAACCACCGTTGAGTTTGCCCTTGAAATATATCGGGCGTTAAGCGTGTAAGATTTAGTCGAATAATATCCTCGGCCTTTTGCCCGGTCGTCTTTTCTGCAGCGCGATTCCACGTGGTGATATTCCCGTCCCCATCAAGAATGAAAACAAGATCGCTTGAATAGTCCAGCAACATCCGAAGGTAGTTCTCAAGCTCCTCTCCCCTTTCGGTCAACCGCTGGATGATTACCGCCTGCTGCCTTCCCGTCCACGCCAGAGATAACACAAAGAGGAGTAGCGCCGTGAGAACGGCCAGCGCCGACCATGCAACCCATCCAGGATGGCTCGCCAGAGTTTCGTAAAGCGTCCATATCTGGACTTCAACCCGAACGGCAATGGCATGCAGCCTAAGACCGGGAATCGTGATGGCAGCTCCCAGGCAAAGTTGAGAGGAAAGGAGGTTGCTCGACATGACGACGGTTTTGGCGGGAAAGGCCCGATTCGATTTATTCATGTCCGGCACTGTGTATTACCCGATTGGATGAATCCAAAGTTGTCCGAACATGGCTTCAGCCATGCTGCATATTCGAAGGGTCCTGGTGGGATCAATCAGCCGGCCTTGCCCAACCCGTCAAGCTCAGTCTGGACATGGTCGGCATAGCAGCTCGGGCAAATGCCGTGAGTGAATGCGGCGTTGGAGTGGTCAGCGATGTAGGTTTCCACCTGCTGCCAATAATTCTGATCATTGCGAATCCGCTTGCAATAGGAACAAATCGGAAGTAATCCCTGGAGAGTCTTGACCTTGGCCAGCGCTTCTTCCAGTTCTTGGACCCGCTCCGCGAGAGCCCGTTGCAACCCAGCCACTCGCAGGCCGACTTGAAGCCGCGCTTTCAGCTCCGCCTGATTGAACGGCTTGGTGATGTAGTCGTCCGCCTGGGCCATCAGCCCTTCCACCACATCGTCCTTGCTGGCGCGGGCCGTCAGCAGAATGAGATAAATGAACCGGTCCGCCAACTGTTCCCTCACCAGGTGAAGCAATTCAATCCCGTCCCTCCCCGGCATCATCCAATCCAGAATAGCAAGGTGCACATCCGGCTCGTTCGTGAGGATGTCCCACGCTTCATTGCCGTTGGCGGCCACCAAAACCTCGTGCCCCCAGGTTTTAAGGTTTTGAGCTAGGACGCGCCTGGAAAGCGGTTCGTCCTCTGCAATCAGCACCTTCACTCGCGTCAATTTGGAATCCGTCATGAATTGCCCCTCACCCTTTCGCACAGCCTTCGCGCCGGCAGGATATACACTCATACCCCGCCGTGACCTCTTCAGCCTCTCCGAAAGATTTTCGGCACAGATGGGTCGAGACTTTAGCAAATTCCAAACTTTTTTGGCGGTGATACGATCCGTTTGCTGGAGCGGCGGTCTTTGACCGGCGAGTTTTGTTTGTCAATACTTCCCGGCGCGCCGATATAACAAACTCCGTAACTATCTCCAGGTGGCTGTATACATCGGGAACCGTAGGGCTGTGTTATATTTCAGGTCCTGGGGGACTTGCAGCGGGCGGGTAGTGGCGTGGTTTGTTTGCTGTAGCGGCGCTGCTTACACGTGGAAGCAACGATGAAAACCTCTCACGGCCAGAAGTTGGCCTCTTTTGCCATGCCGCCGGGAAAATCCCTCGGGCGAAGTCATCCTGAGCCGCCACATCCTTACCGCAGCGAATATGAGCGCGACCGTGACCGCATCATTCATTCCCGGGCCTTCCGCCGCCTGGAGAACAAAACCCAAGTTTTTTCCCGCCGCTATTCCGATCACTTCCGCAACCGCCTCACGCATACCCTGGAGGTTGCCCAGATCAGCCGCACGGTTGCACGTTCGCTGGGTCTGAATCAGGATTTGGCTGAGGCGTTGGCGCTGGTCCATGACGTGGGACATCCGCCCTTTGGCCACGCCGGAGAAGCCGTTCTCAACAACCTGATGGCAGAATATCAGGACCGCTTCGACCATAATCTGCACGCCCTTCGTGTGGTTGAAGTGTTTGAGCAGAAATACGTGGGATTTCCAGGATTAAACCTCACTTTTGAGGTGCGCGAAGGGATCATCAAGCATTCGCGGGATTACGATGCCGCGCAGAATCCCGGCCTTTCGGAATACCTGCTGGATCAGCGTCCACCGCTCGAGGCCCAGATCATCGACCTCGCGGACGAAATCGCCTACAATTGCGCCGACCTGGATGACGGGTACGAATCAAGACTTCTCAACCTTTCCCAAATCCTCGCTCACGCGCCGATCTTCGCCAAACTCTATCAACGCTTCGAGAGCAAATTCCCGGAAGCCCTCGAAAAGTTGAAATTCAACGAGGCTTTGAAGCGGCTCATGGACCGGCTGGTGACAGACCTGATTGAGAACACTCAGGCGACTCTCAGGAAGCACCGGATTGATTCTGTGCAGAAGGTGCGAGCGAGGAAAAGCCGGCTGGTAGGACTGAGCCCGAAGATTGCCGCTGAAAACCGGCAAATCAAGGCCTTCCTGCATCAAAATCTCTATTCCCACGCCGATGTCAGTACAGAACGCCGGAAGATCGTCCGCCACGTTGAGAGACTATTCACTTATTTCGTGCAGCATCCTCGATCCCTCCCACCCGCGTACTTCGCAAAGACCCGCCTCGAACCCGTTCACCGCGTTGTCTGCGACTACATCGCCGGCATGACGGATAATTACCTGCAGAGCCAGTACCGGAAAATCTTCCGGTGAAACGGATCGTGGCAGCAGGAAATGGCGCGCAATTCAAGAGTTTAATCTGGATTATCCACCAAGTTTTATTCGAGGACCGGAAGGGCACGGTTTTAACCGTGCCCTGGAGTTTCTACATTTCCGGAATCTGTGAGTATCAGCCAAGCCTCCAGTGCTGTCATCCTGAGCGGAGCGAAGGATCACTGTATTTGATCTTTTGCCCGGCAGCGAACTGGACAATCTTCGTGGAGTTTACCCTGAGCCAAATGCCGGGATTCTTCGCGGAGTTTACCCTGAGCGGAAATACCGGGATTCTTCGCTTCGCTCAGAATGACTGCGAAGGGCTCAGAACAGCAAGCTGGCCGACAAAATGTAGAAACTCGAGGGCACGGTTAAAACCGTGCCCTTCCGGTCCTCCAAGGGAAGTCCATGAATAATCCAGGTAAATGCCCCCCGCCAGCGGAATGTCTTTGGGACCTAGCGTCAGGACGCTTTCAGGCAGGAAGGATTAGAAAAGACGGAAGCTGATTTCAACGGTGACGCGGACGGGAACCGGCACGCCATTGCGCATGGCGGGCTTGAATTTCCAGGTCTTGACGGTATTCAGGGCTTCTTCGTCCAGGCCCAAGCCCAAGGCCTTGATGACCTGCGGATCCTTGACGTTCCCTTGAGCGTCAATCACAATGGCGAGCACCACGGTGCCCTGGAATTTGGCCTTGCGGGCCTGTTCGGAATAAGGCGGATCCGGCTCATAAATGGCAACAGGCTCACTCACGTTACCGCCCACGCTGAAAACCCCGCCGCCCAGACCGCCGCCGGACCCCGGACCGAGACCTCCGCCGTTGCCGGAACCGATTCCAGTTCCGTTGCCAGTTCCAATGCCGCCGCCCGTTCCGGGCCCATTCGAAGGCGGGGCAGCCGCAGCCTGGGGATCTCCCCAATTCATGTTCGTGGCCATCTCCGGCAGCTTCAACTGGGGTGGCCCGAGAAGGGTGGCCTGAACGGGAAGCTTAGGTTTCGGAATTAAGATTTTCGTTTCAGGAGGTGCAAGCTGCACCTTCGAGAATTGTGGCACGACGCCTTTCGATACCGGCGTGGGAGCGCGAACACCTCCGCCTCCGCCGCCGCCCGCCTTTTTGTCGCTGGCCTGCAACTGCGGAAGGTAAGGAGAAATATCAATGGGCACCACTTGCTGGGCGACCGGCGTTGCTTTGTGGAGACCCAGAAGGTAGAAAGGCAAAAGCAGCGCGATCAAGCAGACGATGTGCACCAGGAGCGAGTTTATCCACGACGCCGGTTGTTGCAGATAATCCTGCCAGATCTCGGGAGTCTCAACCGGCTCGGAAGTGATGGGAATCGGCGGCGGCGATGGCTTCTCAAAAAGGCTGCGAATTTGCGCTGGCAACTCCCGGAACCATCCGGGCAAATCGGTGAGAGGTAGGTTGGCCTCACCCTGATAATATTCGGCCGGAACCGTGATCTTGGGCTCACGGCGGCGCTCTCGAATCTGACGAATCAAGGACGTGAAAACGAACGAGTCGTCGACAAAGGTGAGCCCATAAGTAGGTCCGGAGGATTTGGCCGGCTGTCCTGTCCGGGTCGTCCGGTCGGTCTCAGTCTCGACATGACTTGACGGCATGATTATTATTCCGCTTCCTTGCGATTCATTGGCCTTCTGGCCGGATACACCCTTGATTTCTTCTTCCCTTCTAACTGATGTTCATTATACCAGCCAAGTTGCACGGCTGAGACCGGAAATTACCTTTGGAAAGACCTCACCGCTGATATATCTATTTTCATTGTAGCACAGGGGGGAAATTAACGCTCGACGGACAATACTGGAGGGTAGTGTCTCAGTTTGTTTGCTGTAGCGGCGCTCGGAGCCTGCCCTGACAGGGAGCGCCGAACTTAGATCCTCAGCGCCTTCCGGCGCTCCCTGTCAGGGCAGGCTCCGAGCGCCGCTACAGCAAACTGCGTCATTCGAGCCAAGTCCCTCGACCACGGCATCCGCCGGGACCATGCTTGCGGCCTGGCGAGGACGCGCCGCCGTACTGGCGGCACGAGCCGACATGATGCGGGCGCTTACACGGGTGTATATAAGCCAGCTATTCCGTGGGTTAACTTTGTAGTACATATCAGTCGAGTCGTCTATTGACTGCGGATTACGGGGGAGGCGACTTTCAGCTATGAACGCTCAGAAGGAAACCCGGGCGCTCAACTGTACTTCACGTCCCTCGGTACTTGCGGTAGTAATGGTTCCGAATCCGGGTTCGTTCACAAAGCGATTGGGTGTCCCCATATTGACATTATTCAGAGCATTAAAGAACTCGGCGCGGAATTGGAAGTCATATCGTTCGGAAACATGGAAATCCCGCATCAGCGCCAAATCCATCTCTTGCAAGCCCGGCCCTTGAACCGTATTCCTGCCGGCATTTCCAAAGGTATAGGAGACCGGAGTGGCGAAAGCCAGCGGATTGAACCAGAGTGAAGCCGTCTGGGTTCCAGCGGGGAACAGCGCTGCGCCGGTGACGTTGGCGCGAATGGGATTTTCTCCGAGCAAGGTGCCGGCATTGGCGGTGTCGCCAAAAACTGAGATGGTGAATGGATAACCGGCTTGGAGCGTATAAATTCCCGCCGTGCTCCATCCGGTGGTCATGGCTGAAACCAGCCCGCGATTTTTCCATCCCGGAATCTCATAGACAGCGCTCGCCGCCAACCGCTCGGGAACGTCGCAGGCCAATCCTTTCTCCGCCGCCAGGTTCGAATTGTTCTGAGGAAGGGTCGATTCATCCATGGGCGAGCGGAAATCCGGCCCATCCGTCAGGTTCTTTGACCAGGTGTAGTTGGCAAGGAAAGTCAACCCATGCTGGAAGCGGCGGCGGACATTCACCCAACCCGCGTCATACCAGCTATTGGCGCTATTTTCCAGCAAGTTGATGGCGGAAACCGGAAAGGTATTGCTGACCGCATCGAATCCCGGAGGGAAGACGGTTCCCGGCAGAAAGCTGACGGTCTGAAACGGCCGGCGCGGGTTGATGGGCCCAGGGCCCGGCGGCGCGTCATTGATCAGATGGGCCCGCTGCAGGTGGTAGCCTCGTGAGCCTTCGTAACCCACTTCAATGATCGTGTCACCCGGGAGCGCCTTTTGGACTGTGAAATTCCACTGGCTGATATATTCGGGCGGGTTATTCAGAGGAATGGCAGCGTAACTGATCACCGTCTGGCCCAGAACGGCCGGCCCGAAATTGTAGCCGTTCAGGCTCGGAATAAAATTGTCACTTTGCTGCGTTTCCGGGAACACCAGCGGCGGCTGGTGGCGCATATCGCACCAGGTGTTCATATCCACGGGTGTGAAGAAAATCCCGTATCCCGCGCGGATCACGATGTGGCCCCGGGTTGTTTCGTGCGCGATTCCGAAGCGCGGCGCAAAGTCAAGAGTGTTGGGGTTCATCAATCCGCGCGGCATTCCCAATTGTCCGCCGATAAAAGCGTAAGGTTTGCTATTGAAAAAAGCCAGGTTGCTGTTGGGATTTTGGACATCGCTCAAAGGCGACATATATTCGTACCGCAGCCCGAGGTTCATGGTTGTTGCCTGCGTCATTCTCCAATCGTCCTGGATAAAAGCGTCGCCGTACCACTGGTGCAGGTCCATGATGGGGATGCCAGCTTGGCGTTGCTTTACCACTGGATCGCCCATCAGGAAGCTTGCCAGGCCGGAGCCGGTGCCGTCATTCGAGGCCGTCCGGGTGGTGAAGCCGGAAGTAAACTGGTAGAAACCCCGATTCTGGAAGAATCCCCACATGGGCCAGAAATAGGGCCGGACATCGCCGCCCACCTTCAGCGAGTGGCGCCCCATCTGACGGCTCCACGTGTCGCCAAAATTCAGGAGCGTGTCCCAGCTCCCGACGGGCGTTGCGGCAAAGGAGTCTCCCAGACCGCTATAGCCCTGGACGGCAAACCACGGCATGCCCCACGCCCCTTTTCCTCCATAGCCCACGCCCTTGATGCCAAGCTGGGCAATATAATTATTCGTAAAGTTATCTTGGGAGTAGCGATGCATCGCCAGCCGCGAAGCGCCGATCCAAAGATCGTTCACCGACACGGGTGAAAGGATGTGGGTATAACCTATCGTCAGGTTTTGCGCCGTGTTGTTGTCGTAAGCGCCGAAGGTGGGCAGATTCTCCGGCGTGAAAGCGTTTTCCCCCTGCGCCGAATAGCGGGCAAACAGCGTATCGCCGCGAGCAAAGTCGTGGTCCAGCCGGAATGTGCCTTGATTGGTAGACTGCAACTCCGGTCTCACATCCCGGTAGTTATTGGAGTCCGGTTTGCCAACCGCTTGAGGAAGGTTGGGCAAGGGAAAATGCTGGATGGCCGCCAGCGAGACGGAATTCATCATGCCCGCCGGAATCGCATTACCGGGAAATGGATTGCGGATCACCTTGGGATTGGTTTTGCTGACCGGCAGCGAGGGATTGTAATTGGGATTGGCGTAAGCGGTCGTGGGATCATAGATCGTCTGCCCGCTCTGGCTGAAGTTCCCCAGGCGTTCGAGCACGGTCGGCACAGTTTCAATCTGGGTCGCCAGGGTGCTCATGCGGAACCCTTCGTAGTTGGCAAAAAAGAACGTCCTGCCTTTCTGGATCGGACCGCCCAACGAAGCTCCGAATTGATTCTGAACCAGTGGAGGCACTTGATTTTCATTAAATGCCCGCGCGTCCAAGGCGCCGTTGCGAATGAATTCGTAGACCGTACCGTGAAACTGGCCGGTCCCGGACTTGGTGATGATATCGATCTGCCCGCCTCCCGCTCCGCCATACTCCGCAGAATAGCCGCCGGTGTCCACTTTGAACTCCTCGACTGCGTCCGGGGAGGGGCTGAAAGCAAGGGTGCTGAAGGTGGGGTCCGTATCCGTTGAGCCGTCCAGTAGAAAGTAATTGGCATTGGGCCGGTTGCCGCCCAAAACCAGTGCCGAGTTCTGTCCGGGACGAAAATAAAGCGGGTTGGTCGTGCCGCTCTGGGCACCGAAGCCCTGGTGAGCGTTGGGAATGGTCAACGTCAGGTCCAGCAGATGGCGGCCGTTCAACGGCAACTGCGAAGTCATCTCCGGTTCAATGACCGTGCCCAAACTGGCATCGGAGGTTTGCAAGCCTTGAGCCGTGCCCACCACCTGGACCTGTTGCTGCACCTTTCCCAGAGGCATGGCAATGTCCAAGCGCAGGCGCTGGCTGACTTCCAACGTAAATTTCCGCGCCTGCGGACCAAAACCTGAAGCCTGCGCCTGCAATTCGTAATCGCCCGGTTCGAGACCCACGAATTCGTAGAGGCCCTCGCCGTTGGAGACGGTGGTGCGCGTGAACTCCATTCCCAGCGAACGAATGATCAGCTTGGCATTGGGCACAGCTTTGCCTTTTGGATCAGTCACCTCTCCGGTGACTGAAGCGAGATTCGACTGTGCGACTGCACTTGCCGCGAAGTGACATACCAGAATGCAAACCACGCGCAAGGCATTCCACCACTTGGGCATCGCCGCCTCCTTCAATTGATTCAAGCCTGAAAGGAATATCCGGTAAAGGCCGCATCAATTTATGACAAGGTCGCAAAGCCCGCAATATGCGCAATCGTGTAAATAAACTAATCAAATCAACTATTTGACCGGTGCAGAAACACCGGAAACCGGGAATAATGCAGGTTAAAAACGAGTGATAGGCGACGATTGGCCAGTGCCAAGCATAATCGCGCTCCGTAAAATCACGCGCTGATAAGGCACGTCAGCCGTTCTGAGTTTTCGCGGCTGTCGCGGCGGTGTTCCCACCGCCGAAACCCTGTCTCTTGCCCTGTGGCGGT
>CALCEB010000100.1 GCA_937900045.1 uncultured Acidobacteriota bacterium | reverse complement strand
GCCCAAAAGGAGCCAGCCGAAAAGAATGCCCGCCCCGCTTAACAAGAACCAATTCCAAGTCCCGGTCCCATTCCCGAAAGGACCTGCCCCGCCGCTGGCTGCGGTGGTGGTGACGGTGAGCGTGGTATTGCCGCTCTTAGTCAAAGAGCTTGGGCTGAGCGAGCAATGGGACTCCTTCATCGTGACCGGAACCAAGCAACTGAAGCTGATTGCGCCGGTGAATCCGCCGCCGGGCGTCACGGTGAGCGAGGAAGTGGCGGACTGGCCTGGGGCCGTGATGGTCAAATTCGTGGGGCTGGCAGACAAATTGAAGCCGGGGACAACGGTGACCAAGACCGCAGGTGAGGCCGACTTCAGATAGTTGGAATCGCCGCTGTAGCCGGCGGTGATATTCGCCGTGGCCGGAAGGGCGGTGGCAAGGGTTGCCTGCAACTGGGCGAAGGCGCTGGCTGAGCCCGCAGCCGGCGTGTAAGTTACATTGCCGCTGACCGGAGTGGTCCCGTTCAAGAACTGTACCGTGCCGGAGGGCGCAACGCCGTTGCTTTGCGTATTAATTACCGCCGTCAGAGTGACGGTGCTGCCGGACTGAACAGTCGGCGGGTTGGCGGTGAGGCTGGTCCCGGTGGCCGCTTGTGTGACCGTGACCGCATCCTGGGGTGATGAGCTGGCGTTGAAACTGTTGTCCCCGGCGTAGGCCGCCATCAGGATATGCGCGCCCGGGAGAAGCTGGATGAGCTGATCTTCGAGGTTACCGAGACTGTTCAATGTGTACGTGCCGAGGTCAAGCGGCTTGCCGCTATCGGTCAGGGTCACGCTTCCCGTGGGACAGCCGGTGACAGGGATTTGATTGGACGAGCAGGAATTGCCCGCCGCATTGGTGACGCTTGACCGCAACAGGTAGGGAGAACCGTAGGCCAGCAGCGTTGCGTTATTGCTCGTTATATTCCCGTTCAGGCCGGTCGTGAGGATACTCACTTGTATCTTGCTGTTTTCCTTGTTTACCGTGACTTGAATCGGGGGAGTGGAGTCGCTGGCCGCGTAGTTTCCGTCGCCCGCATAATGCGCCGTCACGGTGTACGTTCCGCCCGGCAACAAACTGGTTGCCCCGGAAGCGGTGCCGTTGGTGAGTGTGAAGTCGGCGATGCCAAGAGAAGCGTTGCTAGGACCGCCGAGGAGCGAGACAGCGCCCGTGGGCGTACCGGATTTGGCGCTCACCTGGATGGTGACGTTCACCGGTTGGCCGTGGGTGAGCGTGGTGGGGGATAAATTGGTGATGGTGGTGGTCGATGGTGTGAAGCTGACCGAGCTCCAGTTATTCACCAGGTTCGCGGCGTTGACGGTTCCAAGCCCTGTAGCCAGGTCATAGCCGGCCGCGGTGGTCCAAGCGGGCGTGGAAGGGCTGCCGGGGGCTACCAAGACGCCGTAGCCACTGGTTCCCGAATTGCCGCAATTGGGTGTGCCGCTCTGGCAAGCCACCGAATTGTTGCCGGTGATGACGTCGTAAAAAATGCAGGAGGCGTTGCCCACGGCGCCGGAGTTCGAAGCGCAACTCGCTCCGTTCTGTGCGGCCAGCTTATAAAGCACGTAATTGGCATTGCCCTGCCGCGCGCTGGTCTTCTGATTGACCAGCGCCATGATACCGGCAAAGACTTGTGTCGAGGCCGACGTCCCCCCCACGCCCTGAAAGTCCTGATAGGGAGCGCCCAGGTTGCAAGAGGAGTTGGTATTCTGGTTGGCGTCTGCCTGGCATATGATGTAAAAGCTGCCATTCAATCCATCCGCTGCAAACATCGAAACATCGGGCGTATCGCGCGCACCGTCATTGGGAACGCCAGTTCCGGTTTGCCACGCTGGCTTGGAGTAACCTTTAACGCAAGTGGCATTCGGGTCTGTACCCGTCAGCGCGCCGCAGGTGCTTGGACCGCCGCCGCCCGCCACCACGTCCTGGCCATCGCTATTGACGCTGGCGCAGCCTTTCAGGCCCGACTGGGCGCAGGAATCGTTCCAGGTGATCTCAGGAATGTAGGACAGAGCGGACGATTGCGACAGTGAATTGTTTTTGGCGCTCCAATACTTGGATGAGGTCGTGGCGTCGTCAAAATCCGTTCCTCCCACCGCAACGTCAAAGGGCGTGGAGGCGAATCCGCTGACCGCCAGGCCGTTCAATGCGGCCGTTTCGCCGGATGCGCCATCACAACCGGCGGAGCCGTTGTCGCCCGTAGAAATCAGAACGGTGATGCCTTGCGCGGCGGCTTGCTCCCAGAGAGTGCTGTAGAAAGTGTTTCCGGCGATGCCCAGCGAAGATTCGCACCCGCCGTAGCTCTCGCTCATGACCGGCGCGATGTTGTTGTCAATGACGTAGAGGGCGGAGAGATCGATTCCCGCGGTGGTCTCAGTGGTCTCCGAAACAACCACATCCAGGGCCGCGTTCCTGGCCACCGCCCCTGCCCACTCCATGTCGAGGTCGGTTTCGCCCTCATCTCCGCTTACGATCCCCGGATCAGGACCGTTCAGGATGATCTGCGGGTCATTGGCGGGCAAGCCGAACAAAGTGCGAAAGTCGCGCGCGTCCTGAATATTGACGTTTGATTGGGCGACGATGGCGATGGTCTGCCCGGCGCCGTTGAGGCCGGCCTGGTAGAGCGGCTGGAGGTTGTAAATCGTGGAAAAATCACCCGGGCCCAGAGCATGAAAGGTTTGACCCGTCGAGGTGTAAGTGAACAGCGGCCGGATCTCGCCCGTCGCTTTCGACCGTGAAAAAGTGCCGATGCGATGAAGCAACGGCTTGCGGCGAAAGTTATTCAGTGAGGCGACGCCGGCCACAACTGGCGACAGCGCCGCTGGAATCTGCGGATCGCTGGCATTGGCCCAATGAACTTTGCCGTTGACGGCATATTTGTGAATTTCCGTGTGCAGCGCCTGGCGCACTTGTCCCGCCGTGCCGGAGAACTCGATCACCGTGCGGCCGGTGGCCACTCGATCGATCTGAAAGCCTTGGGAGGTGAGCCAATCGCTGACGGCTTCGATGTCTGAGTCAGCGGGGCCAAATTGCTGGCCAAACTGGGCGGGGGTGAGCCATTGATGATACGAGGCCGAGGATTTTTCTTGCTGAGCGTCAAGTAATTGACTCAGCGCCAATTCTTGCTCCGGCCCTCGCTCGAGGACCAGCAGCATATGGTCCAGGGGCAGGCTGTCCGGCGCTGCGCCGCGGTCAAATTCAGGGCGCGCCAGCGGATGCGTGTTTCCATGCAGAGTGACCAGCTTCTGTAAGTCAACCGCCTGCGTAATTCGCGGCGGAACCCGGCTGGTTTGCGCAGGAGCCTTGAATGGGAAGAGGAAGACAAAAGCGAAAGTTTGAGCGGCAAGGAGCCGGAAAAGTCTCGAATTGCCGGTTCGCTCGAAGCCTGTTCGCTTTGCCATCACCCCTCCAGGCGGGGTCTTTTAAGACCCTGCCGGCAGTCCGTTGGTTTAGCTTTCCAGGGGATTTCTTGTCATTATACCCCGCTGGAGATAGAATTCCATCCTGATATCGTGTTCTCTTCAAGGAGTTGGCTTCACATTGGACTTTCACCCTGGATCAAACCGGGGCTTGCCCACACCGGCAAGCACAAACCATCGCCGGGGCTGCAATGCATCTATTCATGTATTTATGCCGGATTCAAATCAATTAGGATGGTTCCTGAATCGCACTGGGTTTCTTGCCAAATGTAAACCCGGCGTAAAGTTTGGTAGTGTCTCAGTTTCTTTGCTGTAGCGGCGCTCGGAGCCTGCCCTGGAAGGGAGCGCCGAACTTGTATCCTCAACGGTTTCCGGCGCTCCCTTCCAGGGCAGGCTCCGAGCGCCGCTACAGCAAATTGCGCCACTAACCTTAGGAATATCCCTCCGGCGCCAGTGAGCGATCTCCCTCGGCTTGAGGGATTGGGGCGGGAACTCCCAGGAGCAGCTCAAGTGAACGATTGCGTGGCGAGCAACGGCGTTACGGCTTGAGCTGGGAGGGAAAGTGTTTTCCACTTTCATCCCATCGGATTCACTTCTTCAGCCGGAAGCTAGTCATGGGATTCCCGTAACCCATTCATTCTATTGGGAAGAACCCAATAGAAAGATTGGATATTAAATTGCAGTATTGCATGGCGATAACCGACTTGTGTTTTGCTTGACCGGGCGACTTTGAAATCAGCATGAGGTTCCAAAGGCTCTCGGTTTTGGTTGCGAGTCGGCGGTACCTCTCCGAATACTTGCTTCAGAGAGGTCATGCAATGGAAGCAGGACCGACAGGCAGTAAGCCTTGTTGGGATTCTGATTACATCGATTTTTTAAGAGCTACCCTCACCAGGGGGACCCCATAAGGAGGAAGACTGATGAAGCTAAAAGTGCTTTGTGCGCTTGCTGTTGCTGCAGCGATGGTTTCGTTCATTCCTAAAACTGCAGTTGCAGGCACTGCTCCACCCTCGTATTGCAATCCGTGCTTGTTCTACGGGGGCGACCTTAACCCCAGCGATCCGAATGCGAACGGCCTTGCTAATGAGATGGATTTGACTGTGAACCAGTCGAGCATCTACACGCCGTTTGTGGTTCCAACCGGGAAGACCTGGAACATTACAGGCCTGTTCACCGACAACCTCATGAACATTACGGCTCTCTCTGCCGATTGGGAGATCCGCAGTGGCGTTTCTTCAGGCAACGGCGGCACCTTGCTCTTCTCTGGCTCGACCAATACCCCGGTCGTGACGGATACCCATATCAACGATTTCGGGTTTGAAGATTTCGCGGTGGCCGTCACCGGTCTCACCGGAATCAAACTCGGAGCGGGTACTTACTGGCTGTCAGTGGTTCCCGTTTGCTTGGATCCGAACAACGGTACTTGCTCTGGTCGCTCGTTCCAAGCTTCTACGGACGGTACGAACGCTTTCGGACCTCCGGAGCCGCTAAACGACTCGTTCTGGAATTCGAGCTTCTTTGGTGAGAACTTTGTGCTCATCAATTCCCAGAACATCGGCGCAAACATTGACCCAGCGATGTCAGGTGGGGTTATCGGGACTACCGGTGGTACCGGCACTCCCGAGCCTTCCGGCCTGATTCTGTTGGGAACAGGGCTGCTTGGTCTGGCGGGAGCTGCACGCCGCCGCTTTGGCAAGTAGTTATGTCAGCATAGAAGTTATACTACGGGAGAGGTTCGAGGGTTGCACCTTCGGGACTCTCCCGTTTTCTTTCCAGAACGCTTTATCCCCCATCCAAAGCCAGTGTATCTTGCTCAGGAAATGGCTGGACCCTGCGCCCGCCTTCCGTTCAAGTGTTCACTTTCGCACAACTTGATCCCAATAGCGGACAATTTGTGATCCCACCAAGTTCACATACGAATTCTATCCGTTTTATTATCATTGGTTTGACTTTGAAATCCCTGTGGCATGACAAGTGCCACTGGAAAGACGACGACGGGAAACGAGTGAAAAGCAGGTACCAGGTTTTAGGTGTGAGGTGTCAGTGAAGGACAATTAATCTTAG
>CALCEB010000099.1 GCA_937900045.1 uncultured Acidobacteriota bacterium | reverse complement strand
CGACTCAGGCCCCTCGAATCCTAAAGTCAGCGCTTTTCACGCCGGATTCAGGATATACAGCCCGATCTCACTCTATCACAATCCATGGCGACGCCTCTCTTGCAACGGGTTGCCGGCTGCGCTAAACAACGGTACGTCGTGGTACACTGGAGCTATGGAAGTGACTGCCGTTTTTAAGAAAGTTCCAGAGGGATATGTCGCTTGGGTAGAGGAAATCCCTGGCGCAAAAACACAGGCGTCTAGGCTCATCAAGGCGCGCCAGGGTCTTTTGGAAGCGATCCGGCTGGTGCTGGAAGCCAACCGCGCGCTTGCCGAGGAGTCTGCGCAAGAAGGGGAAGTCGTCAAGGAGCCCATCTCTCTAGCCGCCCTGTGAAGCGCCGCGAACTGATTCGTCATCTTGAATCGCACGGATGCCGGGAATGGCGCGAAGGCGGCAGGCAACCTGTCTATTGGAATCCCGCCAGCAGGAAGGCCTCAACCATTCCCCACCATAATGAGGTTAACGATTTTCTGGCACGCAAGATTTGCCGCGACCTCGAAATCCCAGCACGGCGTTGAACCCTCTGGCCATCATGTACGGGCTTGCTTATGACCACTCTCGATGCGGACGTGATCGTTGTGGGCGCAGGACCTGCCGGTTCCACCGCCGCGAAGTTGCTGGCTGACCAGGGCTTGAAGATTCTGCTGCTTGACCGCGCCACCTTCCCGCGCCACAAAACCTGCGCCAGTTGGATCAACCGCCTGGCCTTCGAGCGCTTTCCTTACTTGCAAGCAAAGCTCGAAGATCTGGTGGAGTCGCGGTTTTATGGTATGACTTTTTTTGATCCGCCGCTACGCCGTCACGGCAACTTTCCGGAAAGGAAGCCGTCCGGCTATCTCTCCTTGCGCTCCAAATTTGACGATGGCCTTCGTCGCATTGCCATTGAAGCCGGAGCAGTGTTTCATGGCGCCGACGCCGTAGTACACGTCGAACAGAACGGCAGCGAAGTGCGAGCGCGAACGGCGCAGGGGCAGACTTACTCGGCGCGAGTCTTGATCGGTGCAGACGGAGCATCCAGCCGCGTGGCGATGTCCGTTGGTTTGCGGCGAAGCTGGGGGCGGCGCGACACCGTATTGTGCGCCAACGCCGATATCGAATTTCCTGCCGATAAGATTGCAAGCTTTTATGGCCGGCGGTCTCCGTTGCTTGTTTATCTTGAATATCAGGGACTGCAAGGCTATGGATGGATTTTTCCCAAACGCCGCCACATCTGTGTGGGAATTGGCGCCATGCTCGATGACAATCGCCGGATTCGCTCTTTATATGCGCGTTTCTTCCAAGACCTTCAGTCCGCCGGACACCTTCCCCACGACCTTCGCGCTGAGAACGCTCATTTCGATATCGACCCGGTTGGAGCGGTGTACGCCATGCCGAAACTTACGGAAGGAAGGGTGATGCTGATTGGCGACGCGGGGGGATTCGTCTCCGGCTCGACCGGCGAAGGGATTTATCCGGGCATGGTCAGCTCCCAGGTGGCTTGTGAGGTGATTGAACAAGCTCTGGCAGGCTCTTCGGTTGAACCGGGACTTGCTGAATTCAATCACGCCTGGCGTGTTGAACTGGCCGAATATGTGAAAAGGCTTCCCGGCGGCGAAAAGGAGTACGGAACCCGGTCGAGGCTGGATATGATCTTCCGTTCTTCGCTGGTGGCGCGAATCGCGGGACGAATCTTTCTCTATGGCGAGCAGCTTTCGCTCCCGACTTTCCTTCGCTCAGTCGCGAGTTACGGTACTAGCAGATCTCACGTTTTTCCGAAGACCTTGTAGTTCATTCCGACTCCGCTGCTAAGATCCTGTCAAGGATTCACAATCGCCGGCGCAAGCGGTGGAATTAATTGATAAGCCTGACGGGTCTCATACCTGCGCAAGTAAAGACTGTAATCCCGATCTTGAGGGTGCGAGTCTGAAGCCAACGGCGGATAATTGGCCATGGCGCCGAAGGGAAGCGGTTCCACGGTGCGGAATGCAGCAGTGTTGGGTTCGCCATCCTTGGCGTAACCTCGCGCGTCCAGGAAAAAATCGCGCTTCCATCCGGGCTTCAGTGGCGGCAGACTCCGGGCATTAAATTCGACGGTCATTTCGTCGCCGGTGGACATGGCCACCAGTTCATCATCGGCGTAGGAGAGCAATGGAGCGACAGCGCCATAGCGCGTGAAGCGGCCGAGAGCGGGATTCCAAGGAGCGTTCACCAGACGGCGCGCGTAATCAAAAGTATCGGGTCGCAGGTGTTCGGGATCAGTGTTGTAAGCCGAAAAACCCCGGTAATGCAGGTTCGCAGAAAGCAAAGGCAAGCTGATGGGAACGGGCGCGGGCGACTGCTCCGTGGTGAAAAAGATCTGGTCCCAGTAAACGCAGAAGTTGGTCACGATGCGAACGTGATGATCCTTGGACTTGAACTTGCCGGTCAGGGCAACCATCATGGTCCGATTCGTGCCGCTGGGCAAACCCATATCCGGGATTACCGTGATCCACTTGCCTTGCGGGTCGCGCACCTGAACATAAGGTGAAATCATTTGCAGCTTGCGATTAGACATCAAGGCGCGCGAAGCGTTGGAATCCGTCCAGAAGACCCAACCTTTCAGCCACAGAACCAGCGGGCTTTGCTGAGGGAAACTGCCCAAGTCGAGCGTGAGCGAATGCAAGTCCGCAAGGCCCAGAATTCGGTCACGGTGAAAATCGGTGGGATAGCGGCCATCCACTTTCAGGATGAGCGGCAAAACATTGTTCCTGTGGTCATCCACGGCGGAGACAGGAAATCGCTTGTTGCGAACCACGAACATCTGAGGCGGCATCGGAGTTGACGAATAGATTTCGTTCGAGTAAACGCCCTCCGTCGCAGGGTGGTCCACGGCGAGAAGGCGCAATTGATCGAAGTAATCCACTTCGCGCATCTCATCAGTAATCTGAAAGGCGTACTTGCCATTCTGTTCGTGCAGATTGCTACCGAGGCGAACAAGCTCTTCGGGATTGGGCTTCATATAGGTACCGTCCGGGGACAACTCTCCAAGCGGCGCCACGCCCATAAGATCCGTGAAGAAAACATAGCGGTGCCCATTCCAGACATAAAGGAACGGACAGGAACTGGCGAGCCGTTCCGACTCGCGCACGAGAATGGATTTGTCGGTGGCGGCATTGATCGAATTCTGTACCACCTGGTTCGGCCAGGTCACCCTCACCACGTCGAGCTGGTCCAAGCCGCCGGTGAAGACTCGAACCGGCCCGCCCGTGGCAAGAACTTTGTCGTAGAAATTCCCGGCTTTCAGCTCAACAATGTCGCCCGTCCCTTGCTTGTTGCTCTTGTAACCGTCAAAGTTGACTTCCACCCAATGGGCTCCAAGATTTTCCCGCTGATAGACGGCCATTTTATCCGAGGCCGAAAATCCCACAAGGTCGAGTTTCCCAGGACTGGCAACCAGTGCCGCAAACAACGTAGAAACGGTTTCCCTGGAATTGAGGCCCGGAACTTCGCCGGCTTCTTCGAATTTTCCGCCGAGATTACGAACCCAATGCCAGCGTCCCTTCACGTCTGCGGCAAGAATGTCATCGAAGCTATCTCCATCCAAGTCGGCGAGGGTTCCGGTGTTTCGGAAAAGGCGGGTCGGGGGCTTTACTTCAGGAGCAGACACCCGTTTGAACCGTGCGCCCCCCTGGTTCATCAGAACCTGGTAACCCATAGGCGTCCACAACACCAAGTCGAACCATCCATCATGATTCAGGTCGGACACTTCCGCCCGGGTCACCGGCGTGCCCAATTGCCCCAGCCCCGCATGGTCCGTTCCATCCACGAAATGGTCCTCGCCGTGATTGATGAAGAGAAACGGCTGTCCGTCATCCCGGTAAAAGAGCAGGTCCATGTATCCGTCGTTATTGAAATCCGCAAACACTGCTCCACGCATTCGTCCCCGCGCGGCAGCGAGGCCGGAGGCGGCCGTAATATCCTTAAACGTTCCATCGCCATCATTTCGATAAAGATGAGAGGTGGCGCCATGAAAATCAGCGGGAAATGCAAGAACAGACTTTTCGGGCAATGACGAGAAATCGGTGTACGCGCTCACAATCAGATCAAGAAAGCCATCGTTATCCGTGTCTACGGCAGCGATATCGGTGTCGAGTTCTCCCGGTTTGCCCTTCAGTCCTGCCTTCGCAGTGGCGTCTGTGAATGTCCCGTTGCCGTTGTTTTGATAGACCCGAACGCCTCCAAGTCCAGCCACGAAAAGGCTGGGATGGCCGCTATTGGTGTCATCCACAAACACCGCGGACACATCGGAGCCGTCACCCCCAACGCCCGCCTTCGCCGTCACGTCGGTGTACGTTCCGTCCGCGTTCTGGTGAAAGAGATAATCCTTTGATCCCGGAATGACCACAAAAAGGTCCAGGCGCCCGTCGCCGTCATAATCGCTCACAGCCACCGAAGGGTTGAATAGCGGCAGGATATTGGTGCGCGCCCAATCTAATGAAAATTGGCCGGATTTGATCTTCACGCCTTGCCGCGACATATGCGGAGCCTTACCGGCCGGAACATTCAGGCCCAGCTTGCTGGCGACTTCCTGGAATGTCAGTGGCCGGGCCTTCACAATGGCCGGCGTCACCACCGCCGTGGGCGGCGGGATTCGCACCATGCCATATTTGCCAGCTTCCAGAGCCGGATATTGCAGTGAGATGTTAGGAACTTTATTGCGGCTCGCAGAATTGAGCTGAAGATACTTCTTCGCTTCATCGTGCTTTTGAAGGCGGGTGAGAATAGTGAAGCAATGGAAGGTGGCGGCGACATAGAAGTTCTGCGCATTGGCGAAGCCCATGTTCACCACGCGCTCGTAGGCATCGAGCGAAGGTTCCATCTTTCTTTCAGAGAAATAGACTGCGCCCAAGTTGAACCAGGTGGGTGGATCATTGGGGTCGGATTGAATCACGAGCTTCAACTCCGCCTCGGCATCCGGATAACGAAGCTCATGCTTGTAAAGAATTCCCAGGTTGTAATCGATGGCCAACAGATGTGGATTCATCTGCTTGGCGGTCGTCAGTTCTTCCAGGGCTTCGTTCAACCGGTTGGCCTGAAGCAGCGCCTGGCCTAAATCGAGGTGATCCAAGGCCACAGCGTTACCGGAGGCAACCACTTTCTGAAACTGCTGGATGGCTTCGTGGTATTTGCCCTGCTCGTAATAAGCTTTGCCAAAGTTACGGAGAGTCTGCAGGGGTGTAGCGTTTGATGTTGCAGCGTGTGCGGAACCTTGCGTCTGGGGGTCGGAAGCCGGTTGCTCTGCGTGAGCGGAGCGCCTGCGTGCCAAGACCGCTCCTACCAGCAGAGCCATCAAACCAAAGATCAATAATGCCAAACCCCGCCCCCACCACCGCTTCCCGGTTCCCATCAACTTCCATCTCCTCAAGCCCGAGTCAGGTTGAAAAGCAAGTCTGGATTATAGCCGGAATTGGGAGCGCAAGGGCAGCCGCAGCCAGCAAGAACAAACGGGATGAGGGCAGAGAGCTGATCGCTGAAAGTCTCCCCAGACAATTCGCGAAGGTCAGCATGACGACGCGCCGGCTCGCTACTTCTGTGCGTGTTTCACTTTGGCCAGAAGTTCCCGGGCTTGTCCCTGCCACGGACTTGGCATACCCGCGGCGCGGGTGAGCACTTCCGCGGCCAAGTGATGGTTTGGCGGAGACTGAAATTCGTAGGCATAGCCCAGGAAATAAAGCGCCTGAGCCTGATAAGCGGGTTGGGCCTTCAACAGGTCGATGGCCGTCTTGAATTCCTGCTCGGCGGGCAGAACCCTTTTGCTCCTCGCTGCATTCAGGAAATCGACGTAGCCGAGCGTTAGGTGGGCGACGCCGAGCTGCGCATCCCGCTGCTGGCTGAACTGTTCATCGGTCATACCATCCGGCTTTTTGAGGGCGGGCGCGAGCTCCAGCACTTTGTGAGCGTAAGCCGCGGCCTGGGTGGGGTTGGTGCGGCTGAACGCCTCATCAAAAGCCACCAGGTTCAGGGCCTGGATGTTGTTGGGATCAGCGGCGATGGCTTTTTCGCCATATTCATCGGCCTTGGCGGTGTTGTTCAGCCCCTTATAGGCTACAAAATATGCCATGTCGAGCTCACCCAAGTTGCCAGTGGGATAGGCTTTGACGAATGCATCCAAATCCTTGATGCGCTGGTTCGAGTCTCGAACCCGGGACAGAAGGTTAAAGAAGGCATACTCCTCGTAAGCCTCAATATCCTTCATTTGGGTGGTGTAATCGCTCAGCGTTTTCTGCCAATCGGCATCGGACAGGGTAGAAGGGCGGGACGGCGTTTCAGCCTTGATCTCGTCCGGCACCTTGTCGATCACGGCGAAGGCCGTGTCCGTGGCTTGGCCCGCGCCCACGTAGGCTTTGGTAAGATTCAAAAGGATCATGGTGTCCTGATAGGGGATGGCCAGTGCCTTCTCGCCGTACTCGATCACCTTGGGATCGTTGTTGAGCTTCAGGTAGGCGAGCGTGTAATACTCATCCGCGCAGGACATAAACTTGGAACCCGCGTGCGCCTGAGCGTATTGGTCCAGCGCGGCGATCTGCGCCTTGGGATCGTTGGCCCCGCTGACGGCTGTCATCAGGGTGTCCTCGGGCGAGCCCGCCACCACCACGGCGCCGGGACAAGTCTGCTGGCCTCGAAGGGGGATCGCCGCGAACAGAAGTCCAGCGGCCAGGAACACTCCAAACAAAGTGCGCATGGCAACCTCCGGTTTCACGAAGCTTTCCGGGTTTGAACCCGTTCAGAGAACAAACACTCCGGCAATGATTTCACTCCTCCCGGGGGTTGCGGCGAAGATGAGGCAGGAATCGCGGCACCCTCCGGGCGTATTGCTCGTACTCGGCGCCATAATGTTCACGTAGTTCACGCTCTTCGAGCGGCGCGACAATTAAATACATCAAGATGGTGATAAATGCCAGAACAAAAATTCCGTCCGCTCCAGTGAGCAAGGCGAAGCAGGCCGAACTCCCGGTGCACACGCTGCCCCAGCCACAGACCGAAGAGGGTCAAGACCGTTCCGGCCATCGCCGTGAGCGGGTTCTGCTCCATGCGGTGCGCAAAAATCCAATGCCTTTCAACTAGCAAGAAGGCTGCAAAAGCCGCCCACAAGGGCAAAGCAATCCAAAAGGACCGATTCCCAAACCTCCGCCAGAAGTGAATCCCAGAATGGATGATCAACCAGAAGAAAGGCGCGGGGAAAAAGAGGATCAGATAAATGAGGGCGAGAGTGTCCAAGAGCCATGCGGCGGCGTGGGTCATTTTGGTTGAAGTTGCAGGACTCAAGCGTGCGAGCCCTGGGGGCATTCTACAGGAGTGGAAGTGGGAATGAAAATGATGAGGGGCCGGGGTGATGTCTCAGTTTGTTTGCTGTAGCGGCGCTCGGAGCCTGCCCTGGAAGGGAGCGCCGAATTTGGATCCTCAACGGCTTCCGGCGCTCCCTTCCAGGGCAGGCTCCGAGCGCCACTACAGCAAACTGCGCCCTTACCGGGGCGAGAGGATGTCTCCTCGTTCCATTAGCACGCAGCTTGCCCCCACCCTTAGAATCGAATAGGATGAAGTTGGAGCTTGTGCGGGCCGGGGTTTCAAGCAATGGTCAGAAAAACGTGAACTCTCCGCGGTTCGCACCGTGGGTATTTTACCCTGGGATCGATATTGCCCGGCGCGCTGAAACCCTTAATACCACGTCTCAAGGCGGCTTCCGCGATCATCTGGTGGCTTCCATTTTCCAGTTACCGGCACGGCCTGACCTGACAAAATCGATCGGCCGGCCTTTTGAACCGCCAGGACACTCAGCTTTATTGAAACCACGATGAACACGGAGTTCACTCAAATTCGCGCGCAGGAGGAAGTGGTGGATGCGCTGGCCAGACCCATGCGCAGCCTGCGCGTCTCGGTCACGGACCGCTGCAATCTTCGCTGCCAATATTGCATGCCGGAGGCGGAATATGTTTGGCTGGCCCACGAGGAAATCCTTACTTTTGAGGAGATCGGGCGGCTGGTTTCCATTTTCACAAGCCTCGGGGTGGATAAAGTTCGGTTGACGGGGGGCGAGCCGCTGCTGCGCCATAACCTGGAGCGGCTGGTTGAAATTCTGGCGGCCAATGAGTCCGTCCGCGACCTGGCTTTGACCACGAATGGCATCCTGCTGAGCCGCCACGCGCGCGCCCTGCGCCAGGCGGGCCTACGCCGGGTGACGGTGAGCCTGGATACGCTCCGGCAGGACCGCTTTGAAACGCTCACACGGGGGGTGTCGCACCGCCGGGTGGTGGAAGGCATTGAGGCGGCGCGCGAAGCCGGTTTTGAGTGGATCAAGATCAATTCGGTCATCCTTCGCGGATTCAATGACGACGAACTGGCAGGGCTCATCGAATTTGGCCGCAAGTGGGGCGCCGAAATCCGCTTTGTGGAGTATATGGACGTGGGCGGCGCAACGCTCTGGGATATGGACCGAGTGGCGCCGCAGGCGGAAATGCTGGAGCGGCTCGAAGCGGTGTATGGAAAGATCCGGCGCTTGCCGCGAAACGGCTCCGCGCCGGCAGACCGCTTCCTTCTGCCGGACGGAACAAAATTCGGGATCATCGCCTCCACCACTCAGCCCTTCTGCCGCACTTGCGACCGCGGCCGCCTGACGACGGATGGCATGTGGTTCCTGTGCCTCTACGCGCGCCAAGGAATCGATTTGAAGCGGATGCTCCGGGACGGCTCAAGCGATGGAGAGATCGCCGCGCGCATCCGTGCGGAGTGGCGCGCTAGAGAAGACCGTGGGGCGGAGGAACGCCACGCCCTGTCCCGGCGCGGGATTCTTTTTCCGGTGGAAGAATTGAAAGCAGATCCCCACCGCGAGATGCATACCCGCGGCGGATGATAGTTTTTTGAAAGTAGCAACCTGGGGCCGGCTGCAGCGTGGATCGCCGGGAATCCTGCAGACGGCGCCCCGGTCGCCGCGCGCGGGCAGGTAAAATGCCTGTCCGTACAAACTGAGGAATGAGGAACATGGCAGAACGGTATTTCAATCGCGAAGAGGCGGAAGAACTTCTACCGATGATTGGCAGGTCGCTGCAACGCGCCCAGGAACAGAAGAAGTCCATCGAGCCTCTGGAGCAGGACTTGGCGATGGCGGCGGCGAGGATCATGATGGCTGGAGGCTCGCAGCCGCCTTACCAGGAGTTGGCGAAGAAGAAGAACGAGCGGGACAAGGTGATGACCCGCATTGAGGAGATCATCAAAAACATCCAGGAAACTGGATGTGTGGTGAAGGACTTTGAGGAAGGGCTGGTGGATTTTCCGGCCATCGTGGGCGGCGAGGAGGTTTATCTTTGCTGGAAGATGGGCGAAGAGCGTATTGGGTACTGGCACGGCATGGATGAAGGTTTCGCCGGCCGCAAGCCGCTGGAAGGCGAGGACGAACCCGAAGACCCCAGCAACTCCCGGATGCAGTGATCTCGCCAGGATCTTCCCAATATACACGGCTCAATCTTCGGAGCTTTGGAGTTTGGTAGTCATTCCCGCACAAGCGGGAATCCACATGCAATCCGGATCGCAAACCCCGCTGGCCGCTCCGGCCCCAAAATTATTGAAGAAACGAAGTTAGGATGCAAATGAAAACAAAGGATCGGGTTATTAGAGGGGAAAATCTAAGCACGAATTCATTATCCGGCAGCCGCAGCTCCTACCTGCGCAGCGCCGGACACCAGCCCGTGGCATGGCAGGAATGGAGCGATCGCGCTTTTGAGCGGGCGCGCGCTGAAGACAAGCCCATCCTGCTCGACATCGGCGCAGTGTGGTGCCACTGGTGCCACGTGATGGATCGCGAGAGTTACGAAAACCCGGAGATTGCGAGCTTGATTAACGAGTACTTCGTCGCCATCAAGGTGGACCGCGACGAGCGGCCGGATATCGACGCGCGATACCAGTTGGCGGTGAGCGCGTTAACCGGGCAGGGTGGATGGCCGCTCACTGCTTTCCTGACCCCGGAAGGTAAGCCGTTTTTCGGGGGGACTTATTTCCCGCCCGAGGACATGCACGGGCGGCCTGGAATGATGCGGCTGCTGGAAAGCATCGCCAACCATTACGACCGCAACAAACCCGAAATTCTTTCGAGCGCGGATAACATCACAGAGGCTCTTAGCAAGCTGGAAAGGTATGGCAACGACGGAGCCGAGGCCAGCCCAACGCTGGTGGATCAGATTCTGGAGAACATTGGTAAGAACTTTGATCCTGAGCATGGTGGCTTTGGGTCACAGCCCAAATTTCCACATCCGGGCGCGCTAGACCTGTTGATGGACGCTTACCTCGAAACTCGACAGACCTCGCTTCTGGAAATAGTGGAGCGGACGCTGGAAGCGATGGGCAGGGGCGGGGTTTACGACCAGATTGGCGGCGGGTTCCATCGCTATTCCGTAGATGAACGCTGGATCGTGCCGCACTTTGAAAAGATGTCCTACGATAACGCCGGCTTGTTAGTGAATTACCTCCGCGCCTTCCAGATCACCGGTAAGGAATTCTTCCGCGAGATCGCATTGGGAATTCTAGGTTTCATTGAATCCGTCCTCACCAGTCCGGGCGGCGGATTTTATGCCAGCCAGGACGCAGACATGAATCTGGATGATGATGGTGATTACTTCACCTGGACACTTGAGGAAGTCCGTGCTGTGCTCGACCCGGTGGAAGCGGAAGTGATAGCCCTGCGCTACCACGTGGAAGAACAAGGTGAGATGCACCATCATCCTGGGAAAAACGTGCTGTTTATCGACCAGCCGGTGGATGCGATGGCCCAGCGGATGAAGATTGCTACATTCGAAGTTGAGGAAATTCTGAAACGCGCCCAGGCGAAGCTACTCGCGGCGCGCAACAAAAGGCCCACGCCGTTCGTGGACAAGACCTTTTACACAAGTTGGAATGGGATGATGATTTCCGCGTTGATCGAGGCTTACCGGGCCCTGAGCCTCGAATCTGAACTGAGTGAAGCTCTAAAGACATTGGACCTTTTGATGGAGAAAGCCTTTGATCCAAACCTTGGTATGTATCACAGCCTGATTGAAGATCAAGGAGAAGTCAAAGGCCAGGCGGAAATTGAAGGGCTCATCGAGGATCAGGTCTTCACAATCCATGCTTTGCTGGATGCTTTTGAAGTGACGGGGCGGCGCGGCTATTTCGACCGCGCTCTTGAACTAATGGAAATCACCCTGCGGCGCTTCTGGGACAGCCAGGATGGCGGGTTTTTTGACACCGCCACGGACCGCGAGGCGAAGCAAGGCAACTTAAAGCTGGCGCGGAAGGGTCTCCAGGACTCTCCCACACCTGCTGCTAATTCCATGGCTGCGATGGCGCTCGACCGCCTGGCAGCGTGGGCCGAAAAGCCGGATTACTACGAGAAGGCTGGGCAGACGCTCAGTTTGTTTGCCGCAAAAGCTGCGGAGTATGACCTTTATGTGGCATCTTACGGCCTGGCCGTGGTGAATCATCGCCGGACTTCCCTGGAAGTGGTGGTAATTGGAGATAAGGAAGACGAGCGCACGATGAAGTTGCTTCGCGCTGCGTATGGAGTCGAGCGAGCTGGAAAACGTGTCCTGTTTATGGAGCCTGAAGCCGTCGAGGGTTCGAAGTTGCCGCCGGGGCTTGCAGCCACGCTGCCCCATTTGCTGCTCGCCAAGGGTAATGCTCCGATGGCGCTCGTTTGCCTGGGCAATACCTGCGAGCCACCGGTTCACACGCCGGAGGATCTGGTTGCCGCTGCCGGGGCCGAAGAACACGAATTTAGGCGTAACACGGCTCGGTTAGGGTGACCGTCATGATATTTTTGTCAGGGTTCGCCGCCTTCTCCCTCACCCCTGCCCTTCCCGCAAGCGGTGAGAGAGGGAGAGCAGAGGAC
>CALCEB010000098.1 GCA_937900045.1 uncultured Acidobacteriota bacterium | reverse complement strand
CTGTAGCGCCGCTCTATGAGCGGCGAAATCCGCCGGTCGCAGACCGGCGCTACAGGACGGAGCGTCGCCGACTTATGACCGTGTGTATAGAACCAGAAATGGGGCGGGAGCATGAACCAGAATCGCGCGGCATTCGAGGCAATTCAGCGGCCGGTTGTCCCAAAGTCTTGTGGGCGGGAGTTGCGGTAAGCGGCGGGAACGGACCGGAAGGAAACGGAAGAGGGATCTTCAATATCCCTCTTCCCCGAGTGGAAGTTTCCGGTCACGCCTCAGAACGTGAACCGAAGGGCGAACTGAATCAGACGCGGAAGGTTGATGGTGGAATTAACCACGCCGAAGCTCGGATTGTAACTCGGCGCGTTCGGATTGGAGCAACAAGCAGTGTTGGGCGGACCAAACTGTGGCTTGTTAAACAGGTTGAAGAATTCCGCTCGAAACTGCATATCCAGTTTATCGTCAGGACCGAACTTGTTATCTTTGAACAGCGAAAAGTCCCAGTTCTGGATGCCCTGGGAACGAAGGGTGGGATCGACGCGGCTTGCCGAGCCATACGTATAGTTGCCGGGGTAGGTGAACGCCGAAGTGTTGAACCATTCGTTAAGGCGGCTTTCGGCCGATCCGTTGAGAGCGCCACTGGTGGAGTTGTCCGGACGCTGTCCGTTGTTTTGGCCAATCAAGCTCGAATTCAGGAAGAAGTTTAGCGGGAACCCTCTTTGGTAAGTGGTGACACCCTCAGCTCCCCAGCCGGAAATAAACTTGCCGCCAATCCCAGCGGCGTTTGCCAGGAATCTCTTGCCCTGGCCGAAGGGAAGGTCGATGACGTAGCTCACCACCAACCGTTGCGGAACGTCATAACTGGAGAGGGACCGTTCGGCCTTCAGATTGTTCCAGTCCTGAATACCGGCGGCGCCTGTCGATTCCAGCCAACTGGTCAACGAATCGACATCGCCCGTGGTGATCATTTTGGAAAGGGTGTAAGCAACGAGCAAGGTTCCACCACCACCTGTCCGTTTCTCCGCCTTGACCTGCAATGAATTGTAGATACTGTCCGAGAAACCGGAGGCGCCAATCGAGTAGCCTCCATACTGCGGATAGGGGAGCAGGAGTTGCTGGAGCGTTGTCGATGCCGCCGACAATCCTGTGCCGTTATTGATGAGTCCAAAGAAGGGATTCGGGACCGTGTCCTGCAGGTGGGAGCCCAGCGAGAGGTACTTATCGGGCAGCGCATTCAATTGCTGGGAAAAGTCCGGCAGGTGCGTACCTTTGGCAGACGCGTAGGCCAAGTCGATCAGGGTGCCGTCCGGTAACTGGTGTTGCACGTCAAAGTTCCACTGCTGGTAGTATGCGTACGGATTGTTCGGTAGAAGAGCAAAGGGTCCTTGTCCGTATTGCAAATTCTGGTAAAGCGAAAAATTGCGCCCAGGGGGTGGAGTGATGCCGTTGGGGAAGGGATTGCTCAGGTTGAAAGTCGGCCCACCCACGCATCCCACCGGTGAGGGGTTGACGCACGGGGTCTTGCCGCCATCAACGCTGGTAAGCCAAGGCGTGCCAATGCTGTTGACGCCGTCTGTGTTGGGGGCTTCGTCAAATTCCACAGCGTTCGAGATCCAAAACAGTCCGTATCCACCGCGAAGCACGGTGTTTGGGGTCAACTGATAGGCGAATCCGAGGCGTGGCGAGAACTGGAGCCAGGGCTGGTTCTGCGCGTAACGCTGAGGCCGCTGGCTGGTGGCGACCCCTCCCAAGGCCCCCTTTAATGCGGGCAAGCAAATTTGGCTTTGCCCCAATGCCGCGGCCGTGCCTGAGGGCAGGGTAACGCACGGGGGTTGGGCCAGGCTGATGGGGGTATTGGGTTCCAGGACTGAGATCCGGTTAAACCGCTCGGAATAGGGGCCGTTTTGTTCCCAGCGAATTCCAAGATTCCAGGTCAGCTTGCTGCTGATCTTGAACTGATCCTGGAGGTACAGAGCCGGGTAAAGTTGTTGCGACGCCACCATCGCTGGCGTGCTCTGGCTAACGCCTGTTCCGTAACCCAGCAGGAAGGAGGCAAGCGAGGATCCCCCGATCTGATTGATGGGATCGCTCGAGGTGAAGGAGCCGCTGAAGCAGAACATGCCCACCGGAGTATTGGTCTGGGCGTAATTGTGGGTATCTTGCCGGAACTCTCCGCCAAACTGAAGTGTGTGACGGCCGGCAATTTTGGTCAAGCTGCCTGCAATGCGAGCCGTGTCATCCCGCGCAATGATGACGCTACCTGCTCCCTGGGTGGAAAAAACATTTCCCAACGGTCCCGAAAGGTTGGGAATCGGCAAGTTGGCCTGGAACACTTGGTTTTGAAGCTTGCCGAAACCTGGCCCGAACTCAGACAGGTTGAGCCCGGCGGTCGATGGTGTGCGGTCGTAGGCCATGCGGTCAAAGCTTACCCGGACGTCCATGACCGTAGTCGGCGAGAAATCGTAAACATCGTCGATCTCGGCGTTGTTGGTGGTAAACGTTTCCGTGCAGCGGTCCTGGCACACGCCCGTCCCGAAAGGATCGATGGGCAGGTTCAAGTTCGTCCAGCGCGTGTAGCGGCCAAAGATGTGTTGCTTGTCGCTCACGTTTTGGTCAATCTTCGTCGTAAACTCGTCGTTATCTCCGCCCAAGCTCGCATTGGTGGCAAAGTTGTTGATCGCGGTAAACGGTTGGCCAGCGGTATTGGGCAGCGGAAATTCCTTGAGCATGGCCAGTGATGTGGAATTGATGTTCTGCGGGCATATGACATTCACGGCGCCGTTGCAACTGATCGGCTGCCGGGTATAGGTTCCGTTGGCGTTCAAAGTGGTGGTGGTGGGATCGTAAATGGGGATCATCTTGCCACTCGAGTCAAGGTATTTGGTAAAGTCTCCGCCCCTTTCGGCCACCGTTGGCACACTCTCCAGGAAAGTCTGGCCATAGCGTTGCCGGAAGCCTTCGTAGCTGGCGAAGAAGAAAGTCTTGTCGCGTCCGTCGTAGAGGTGGGGAATGTACACGGGGCCGCCGGCGTTGAAGCCGAACTGGTTCTGCACAAAGGGCGCCCGGTTGACGCCGTTGGCGTTATCAAAGAAATTGCCCGCGTTCAGCACCGTGTTCCGCAAATACTCATAGGCCGTGCCATGAATCTGGTTGGTGCCGGATTTCGTGGTGAAATTGATCACACCGCCGGCAAAACGGCCCCACTCCGCGTCCAGGTTATTGGTCTGAACCTTAAATTCCTGAAGCGAATCCTGAGTGGGAATAAGGCTTAGCTCATTGATGTAGCTGTTGTTGAGGGGGGTGCCGTCCAAATACTCGGCGCCCTGGTTGGCAATCGCGCCCCCGATCTGATAATTGCCATACGCGAAGGGGTTCGCCCCGGTGGGCGTACCCATCGATTGGCCCTGGGGTACAACGCTGGGCGCTAACGCCACCAAGTTCATGGGGTTGCGTCCGTTCAAGGGCAGCTCGTTCACTTGCCGCGTCTCGATCACCTGGCCCAGGGACGAAGTCTCAGGTTGTAGCAACGGGGTTTGCGCCGTCACCTCCACCGTCTGGCTCACCTGGCCCAGCTCCATCTTGACATCGATGCGAACCTCTTGCTGTACCTCCACAAGCACGCGGGTGCGCGTGAAGCTTTTGAACCCTTCCTTATCAACCGTAACGCTGTAGTTGCCCGGCAAGAGATTCACGAATTGGTAGATCCCATCGTTACCGGTTGTCTGGATGCGCTTCTCGGTGGTGCCTAAATTGATCAATGTCACTTTAGCGCCGGGTATCACCGCTCCCGAAGCGTCTGTAATCAACCCTGTGATCGATCCGAAAGTGGTTTGACCCCACGCGGCGGGCGCTGCGAATAGCAGCAAGCACAAAAGGCAAAACAACGTTACGCTCTTGAAGCAAACCATCGTAAGCCCCCTTCAGGCTGAATTGACGCAGCACCTGACAGTAGAGACGTCAACCGGCCAACCAGGCCGGACAAGTGAGCAGCAGTAAGCGTTCTTTCTGGCCCGCTACCAACGGGCTCTGCAAATGGATGGGTGAAACTTATAGGAGCTATAAGGCTTTTGTCAAGAGAAATATTTATAATTATGTCATTTCTCTGTAAAATTTCGCGGACCGGCGGTCGCGGCAAAGTCCGCGCGGTTGCCAACGCGGTCATTCCCGCGAAGCTTATCCCCGCGAAAGCGGGGAGCGGAAATCTGGACCCCTCTGCGGGGGTGACTTGCCCGCAGATATTCCAGATGCTCTTACGCTGATCTGGACCCCGCCTATGCAGGGTGATAACAAAAGGCAGGGCCGCGGTTGCCGGAACTGAGGGTTGCGCGTTACCCCATCTCCGGCTTACGTTCTGGGCTGCTCACTGTCGGCCCGCCATGCCCGGGTCAAGTGGAAATGCCCAAAAGTGGGAACAAAGCCAGTTTTTTGCACTGATTTTCCGCATATGGCTTGTAAATTATTGATTATAAGTCAATTGCTTGGCTTTGTTCCTGAAATCGGTGTAACTCTAGCAACATCTATGTGTTAGCAGCATTTTCAATGGCTTTGATAGTGGCTTTGAATGGCTTTGTACCATTCTATTTCTCCATTTTTTCAATGGATTACAGACTTTTCCACAGGCAAAAAAGAATTGTTTTTTCGCCTCTTTTGGCTCGCACCCGCATTTTTAC
>CALCEB010000097.1 GCA_937900045.1 uncultured Acidobacteriota bacterium | reverse complement strand
CGACTCAGGCCCCTCGAATCCTAAAGTCAGCGCTTTTCACGCCGGATTCAGGTATCACGGCTCCGAGTGTATCTCAGAAGCGATTCCCGGCAAACCATAGCACGCGCTTGCCATGACTTATGCCGTAACTAGTGTATCTCAGAAGCGATTCCCGGCAAACCATAGCTCTGGTGCGCATCTAGTCTCTTTTGGCTCAAGTGTATCTCAGAAGCGATTCCCGGCAAACCATAGCATCCCGCGCTCAACGCGGTACCGCCTACGTAGTGTATCTCAGAAGCGATTCCCGGCAAACCATAGCCTACCCGCCATGAAGTAGCTCGAAAAAGTTAGTGTATCTCAGAAGCGATTCCCGGCAAACCATAGCCAACAACGCCATGCAGCAATACATGAACAACAGTGTATCTCAGAAGCGATTCCCGGCAAACCATAGCCCGCAAACCTAGAGGCTCAAGCTCAAGCCAAGTGTATCTCAGAAGCGATTCCCGGCAAACCATAGCGGGTACGCCATTCATTCAACCCACTGCCGCAGTGTATCTCAGAAGCGATTCCCGGCAAACCATAGCCTTACAGGCGCGAACTGTGTAGCCGGTTTCAGTGTATCTCAGAAGCGATTCCCGGCAAACCATAGCGATCAGTCGTGGGGTACGCCATTTACTCAAAGTGTATCTCAGAAGCGATTCCCGGCAAACCATAGCAATCCTACGGCTACGGACAGCGGGATGCCGAGTGTATCTCAGAAGCGATTCCCGGCAAACCATAGCGGCCAAAGGAAACGATGTCGCCCACATCAAAGTGTATCTCAGAAGCGATTCCCGGCAAACCATAGCGCCACAGGGACAACGGAACGATACGGCTTGAGTGTATCTCAGAAGCGATTCCCGGCAAACCATAGCCAAAGGTTGCTTCCAAGGCTCCAGTCCCGGAGTGTATCTCAGAAGCGATTCCCGGCAAACCATAGCGCAACGTCAGGTCAACCGAAACGCGGTCAAAGTGTATCTCAGAAGCGATTCCCGGCAAACCATAGCAACCGAATCCATCCGTCTCTTCCGGAGAGAAGTGTATCTCAGAAGCGATTCCCGGCAAACCATAGCCCGCAGGTCGTGCTCGCGGAACCTGATGCCAGTGTATCTCAGAAGCGATTCCCGGCAAACCATAGCTGCGGGGCGTCAACGAAACCTTCAGCGTGCAGTGTATCTCAGAAGCGATTCCCGGCAAACCATAGCCACAGCGGGCGGGGGCCTAAAGACACCGGGAGTGTATCTCAGAAGCGATTCCCGGCAAACCATAGCGCAGCGAGATGCCTGCTCTGCGAGGTTACGAGTGTATCTCAGAAGCGATTCCCGGCAAACCATAGCTGTCAAGGGGTTTTTTGGTTGCAGCCATGAAGTGTATCTCAGAAGCGATTCCCGGCAAACCATAGCTATCAGATGCCAAGAATACCGGCGAGCCGCAGTGTATCTCAGAAGCGATTCCCGGCAAACCATAGCGCATCTAAGAAATTAGGAACTTGCCTCGATGGGGAGCGCCAAATACCATTGAAAAATCACGTTCGGCGGTCACAGACCGCCGCTACAGCGAACTTGGCCGAACCGCCCTCTGTACAGGTCATCTTGGCACGAAGTAAAATCAAATGTCTCAGTACACGGGCTGTTGAAACCGTGCGGGCACAGAAGGGCCAACTCCGGGTCAGTGAATCCAGCCGTTCATCACGCAGTTCTGCAAAAGGTCTGGGAGTCCAGCGACCGGACAAGACATCTGGAGCTTAAGACTTCGAACGGCGCGGGATTTCATTTTGCGGCGGGCCAGTTCATCTCCATTCACATGGAGTGGAATGGGAATCGTTACGCCCGCGCCTATTCCATCGCTTCGGCCTTGCGGACGGACCGGCGATTTGAGCTTTGCATGAGAGAAGCGGCGGACGATCCCGCCACGGCGTGGTTGAGCGGGCTCAAAGAGGGTGACCGCATCGAATTCACGGGACCTTTCGGCTATTTCAAGCTGCGCCAACCGCCCGATCCGGTTTCGGCGTTCGTGGCCACCGGCACGGGCATTGCGCCGGTCCGCGCCATGATCCAGCAGCTCCACACGCGGCCGGATGGCGGCGAAGCGTGGCTGATTTTCGGCGTGCGCCATGAAGAGGATATTCTTTACCGGGATGAGTTTGAAGCTCTGGAACGAGAGAATCCAGACTTCCACTTCATTCCCACGTTAAGCCGGGCCGAGCCCGGATGGACGGGCCATCGCGGCCACGTCCAAGCCCACGTAGAAAAATATCTGGCGGACAAGCGCGGCCTTCACGTCTATGTGTGCGGCGCGCCGCAGATGGTACAGGAAGTCCGGCAACTGCTGGCCAGCATGGGCTATGCGGACGAAGCTGTGAGTTATGAGAAATATGAGTAGCGCTGCGCTGAATCCTGGGACATTCGGCCCAGCCGATTTGGGAAAAGTTGCGCCGCCTTCGAACCGTAGAACTGCTCGAATCACTTCGGTCCGGGTTGCGCTCGCTCTCGCCTTGCTCTCTTGGGTTGCCGGCGGCAGCAGGACACTCGCCTCTGTCGCAACCGCTCTCGCGCCAACCCGCGCCCAAGCCTCACCGCCCGCCCCATCCCAACTCAATGTCGTCATCATCACCGTGGACACGCTTCGCGCCGACCACCTGGCCTGCTATGGCGACAAGCAAATCCGCACTCCAAACATGGACCGCCTGGCCCAGTCCGGCGCTCGCTTTACGCAGGCATTTACGCCCGTGCCCATCACCCTGCCGGCGCACACGTGCCTGTTTACGGGTAGCTATCCCATCGCCACCGGAATGCACGACTTCAGCGGCAACCGGCTTTCGCCAAACGTTCCAACTCTGGCCACGGTTCTTCATGCGCGCGGTTATGTGACCGCAGCCTTCGTTTCCGCGGCGGTGCTGGATAGCCGCTTTGGGCTGAACCAGGGATTTGATACCTACTACGATCATTTCAATTACAACGCCCCGGACGCGGCAGACATGGATGAAGTGAGGCGGCGCGGTGACCAGGTGACGGACCTCGCGCTCAACTGGCTGCTCGACCGGGAAAAATCCTTGCCCCATCAACCCTTTCTGTTGTGGGTCCACCTTTACGATTGTCATGCCCCTTACCAGCCGCCCGAACCCTATGCCAGCCGCTACCTGGGGCGGCCTTATGACGGCGCCATCGCCTTCGATGATGCGCAGGTGGGCCGCCTTCTGGATGAACTTGAAAAAGCGGGATGGCTTTCGAACTCCATCGTCGTTCTGTGCGGCGATCATGGCGAGGGCCTCGGCGAGCACGGCGAAAAGACGCATGGGTTCTTCGTTTACAACTCCACCCTGCAGGTTCCTTTGCTCATCAAGATTCCCGGAACCAAGCCCGCCGTCATAAACTCCGGCGTCTCGCTAGTGGACGTGATGCCCACGCTTCTTCAGGCGCTGCGCATTCAAAGCCCACCTACGGTGCAGGGCCGCAGCCTGCTGAGCCTTGTGCTGGGACGTAGCGGCGGATCGCATTCCAATCTCTATGGGGAAAGTTATTTGCCGTTACTCCATTTCCATTGGAGCCAGTTGAGAAGCTTCGAGCTTCACGGCTTGCATTATATTGACGCGCCGCGCCCCGAACTCTACAACACTCGGACGGACCCGCCCGAGCTTCGCAATCTCTATACGGAGCGCCAGTCCACGGGGCGGGAATTGCACGACCGCCTTTTCGACTTCTTGCGCTTATACACGCCCACCGCCGGAAACGCCGCCGCGAAGAAAGACTTGACGGACCCCGCCCTGCTCGAACGCTTGCGGTCACTCGGCTACGTGGCCATTTCCGCGGGCACTTATTCGGATGCAAGCGGCAAGCAACTGCCGGATCCAAAAGACCGCATTGGAGTTTATGAGCTGTTCTCCGCCGCCATGTCCGACGGCCAGCATGGCCGCTTGCAACAGTCGCTTGAAAAGCTCGAACGCGCCGGGAAAGTGGAACCCCATTCCATTCCCATTACCTATATGGAAGGCCTTGATGAATACAAGCTCCGCAACTATTCGCTGGCGATGGAGAAATTCCGCGCTACTCTCAAGTTAGACGCCGGATTCAGCATGGGAGATTACTACCTGGGCCTTTGCCAAATCCAAACGGGCGACCTGGACGGAGCAGCCGCCAGCCTCGCTCAGACCTTGGAGTTGGATCCCCGGAATTTCGCTGCCGCTTACAATCTGGGCGCTATCGATGTCAAGCAACGCCGGATTGCGGACGCCCTGAGCATGTTCAAGCAAGCCGCCACCATCAATCCAAACTATGAACCGGCGCTCGAAGCTACCGGCCAATTGCTGCTGTATCAGAACCGTCCCCAGGATGCGATCCCTCTGCTTCAGCGCGCCGTGGACATTGCGCCTGCATCCGCCGCCGCGCACCAGCATCTGGCCCGCGCTTTCCAGGCCGCAGGCCGAGCCGAAGATGCCAGCCGCCAGTTCGACATTGCTTCCCAACTAGCTTCCCAGCACGCGGCCCATTAACGTTAGCTTTGGAGGGACTCCGTAAGATTTGCAGGAGGCTCCTGACCGGCGATCTGGAGCTGTTTTCGAACGGAGCCCGAGTGAACGGCTTTGGGACTGAAACCAAACTACACACAAGAAAGTAAGCCGACGGCGCTCCACAACTGTGGCGCCGGTCTGTGACCTGCGCATTTCGCCGCTCCCTGCCAAGGCAAGCTCCGAGCGGCGCTATAACGAATGACCGTCGAGGACCGGAAGGGCGCGGCGGCAGAGACCAGTTCGGCGCCGGTGCTCTTCACCCGCTTGCTGCCAAAGATTTCCCTTTGAATGGCTCGAAAATCAGGGTACGTGCTGGAAAGCCGGGGTTTCACACACATTTGGCGGAGAGGCAGGGATTCGAACCCTGGGTACAGCCATTCAGCCGTACAACGGTTTAGCAAACCGCCGCCTTAAGCCACTCGGCCACCTCTCCGCGACGGACGACCCCAATAGATTACCACAGAACAAGCGCGCAAAGGCTTGAGGAATTCGGCAGTGGCGCAATTTGCTGTAGCGGCGCTCTCTGAGCCCCGGAAACCGTTGAGGATCTAGGTCCGGCGCTCAGAGAGCGCCGCTACAGCAGGCAAACCGCGCCACCACCAGGAATTCCGGTAGGGGTAGATTTTTGCCGCCACAGCAAACTGACCCGCTACCGGAATTTCTGCCTGGGTCGAATATCAATAAAACAGATATTTCCGCCAGCGTTCGTCGGATTTACCCATCAATCGCATAAGCTGCCGGCTGGTATGAATGGTAAAGGGACGAGGAGGCCGCAGCAGCCGAAGCCCGGCTTCTTCAGGCAGGCGGTCGCCCTTCCGGTTGTTGCAAGGGTGGCAAGATGCCACCAAATTGTCCCAGTCGGTCCGTCCGCCGCGCGAGCGGGGGATAACGTGGTCTAAGGTCAATTCGCCAGCGGCCAGGACACGCCCACAAAACTGGCACGTGTAACGATCGCGCAACAGGATATTCTTGCGGGAGAGGGCGCGGGTCTGGTGAGGAATGCGGTGGAACTCGCGCAAGCGGATGACAGATGGAACCCGGACCTTGGTCCGGGCGGAGTGGATGAACGCGCCATTTTCTTCCTCTGTGGTGGCAACACCTTTGAAGACAAGCACCACCGCGCGGCGGGCCGGTGTGACGTTGATCGGTTCATAGGAAGCGTTCAACACCAGCACCGGTGTTTGCAAAACGCGTTGGTCGGGTCCCGGCATGGTCCGCTTATTTCCTGACAGAGGATCGAAGGCAGAAATGAAAGACAAGAGAGAGGAGACGGGGAAAACGAAACCCACCTTCCCATTCTTTTCTTTCGCCGCCCGTCACTTGTCTCTTGCCACCACTCTAAATTCCCATTATCTTCATCAAGCGCCTTCATCGTCAACTGCGGGCCGCGGCGCCTTTGGCATCTCAGTCATGCCGCGGGCGGCCCGCGCCACCGTCAGCACCATCACCTTCTGTGCTCCCGCTTTTTTCAACTCCCGCGCGCAGGCCGAAGCTGTGGCGCCGGTGGTCATCACGTCATCGATGAGCAGCACGATCCTGTTCCTGAAACGGTCCTTGCCATCGGCTTGAAAACTGTTGCGGACGTTCTCCTGCCGGGCTCGAAAGTCCAGACCGGTTTGCGGCGGGGTCGCTCTGATACGCCGCAGACCCCGCGCATTCAATTCGATTCGAACCGTAGGGTCCAATCGTCCGGCTTTTGAAGCGAACCTTCGAGCAATTTGCTCCGCTTGATTGAAACCCCGTTCTCTTTCGCGTGCCGGATGCAGCGGAACTGGAACCAGAAGAAGAGTCACTTGGCCGGCTTGATTCGGACCTGCGCCTGTCCCAGACTTGCGGGCGAATCCAATCAATTGGCGGAAAGGTCCATTCCCGGCGGGCGTAGCTAAGGCGCTGCCCAGCGCAAGGGCAAGCCGCTCCCGACGGCGAAACTTAAGTTGATGAATCAGGGTGCGCGCCGGCCCGGAATAAGCCGTGAGGCAGCGGGCGAAGTCAAAGGAATAGGCACCTTGCTGGCACAAGTCACACAAGCCGGAAGGTCTTTGAGTAAACAACGGAGTGGCAGGCAGACCGCAGCCGGAGCACGTCAAGCCCCGCCAGGGCTCAAGCTGGGCCCAGCATTCAGCACAAACCCCCGTCCAGGCGCTAAATTCCAATTCCCTTTTGCAGTGAAGACAAAAAGCAGGAAATAGGACGCTTAGAAAGCTTCCTGGAACCTTTGGAAGGAAGGGTAAGACGCGAAATGAGCCGCGCGAAGGGGTTGAGAAAGCCTGCCTCCACTTACCAGGGCTCTCCCGGCCTAAAGGAGCCCCTGATCCTGTTTAGCCTGGCACTCCAGGCAATGCCGGGCCCACGGAACAGCCTCTAGCCGCTTCGTTTGAACTTCCTGCTGGCACTCCACGCAGTAGCCGTAAGTGCCTACCTTGATGCGGCCGAGCGCTTCGATGACCATTGCCAGAGTCTGGCGATGATCGTTGCTCTGGTGGAAAAGAAATTCCTTGGTATAGGAGTTTGCAGCCTTGTCCGCGATGTCCTGGGTACCTTCCTCATCCGCCTGGCGGCCGTCAAGATCAGACTTGGAGACCAGACGCGCCAACTCTTCCTGCTTTTCCAATAACATTTTCCGGTAAAGCTCCGACTTTTTCTTTTCCATGTATAGGCTTATTTCCTCAAACATAACCTCGAAATCATCCAGTTTAGAAGCTTACGAGAAACCTGTCAAGGCAAGGCGAACCCAAAAGAGGAGAAAGGCAGGATTGTCTTCGGACATCAACAGCCGATCGAGAAGTCTGAATTGGGAAACGGTCTGCTTAACGCTGGTTTATTTGTGGTCTTGCCGTCAAGATCGTCCAAGCACGGTTTCAACCCGGCGGAAAGCAGGACCTCAAAACTTTCTATTGCTCCACGACCCAGTGGGCCTATCCCAACGAGGAACTTGGTCGTGAAGCAAAGGGAATGTCGCGGTTCGTTCGAGCGGCAGTGCTAAAACCGCGCTCCGACGGTCCTTGAAGCGAAGTTCGCAAATCATTCGGGTTACATCGATGACCGTTCGGCGCATTTCCTTTTCAGAGCCTGGTGGAGACGGTCACGGACATCCGCGGGCAGCGTGAAGAGCTTGCCATCGCAATAAAGGGCGATGGTCTTTTGCGTCGTGTCAAACACGATCTTGCAGTGAGGACACTTGCCGAGGTGAGTGTCGAGTATCTGCTTGAGTTCGGCCTTCAGGTCGCCATCCAGATACTTCGAGATTTCCTTAAAAGCTTCCCGGCAATTCACGTTTTACTCCTGCTTCAAAGCTTGGCTCAGTTCCTCACGCAGTTGCATCCGCGCGCGGAAGAGCCGCGCCTTCACGGCTCCCGTGGTGAGGCCCAAAAGGTTGGCCGTTTCTTCAGTGGAGAGTTCTTCCATGTCCCGCAACAAAAACACCGCGCGCAAGCTGGGTGGCAGAGCCTGCGCCGCCTTCAGCAGCAGATCTTCCATTTCCTTCTGTTGCATGGTCTCTTCGGGATTCGGCTTCCAGTCGCGAAACTCGCGCGGCGTGACTTGTCCGTCATCGGAAACCTTGTCCTCCAGAGGTTCAGACTTGTCGGAACGGAGCTTGCGCAAACGCATCAGGCCCTCGTTCACGGCAATGCGCACCAACCAAGTGTAAAACAGCGAATCCTGCCGGAAATCGGGCAAATGCTCGTAGGCCTTCAGGAAGGTTTCTTGCAGGACATCTTCCGCATCCTCATTGTTGCCGGTGAGGCGAAGGGCCAGGCGGTAAATCTTCTTTTCATACCGGCTCACCAACTCTTCAAAAGCCTCGTAATTCCCGCTCTTGGCCTCGGTGACGAGCAGCGACTCCGGCTTCTCTGATAACTTTTGGGGCGAAAGGGACATACGATTAGCCTGCAACAGTAGCGGCGCCGTCATTCCCAAGCCTACTTCCAGTGCAGGCATAAAAGTATACCCCATCGTCGATGAGCCCGCCACCGCACAGGGGGCTATTTCAGCGCGAAATGACTCATTCACTCATGAATCCTCCCTCTAGTTAGATGCTGCCGCTCCTGCGCGGGTTACGGCGCTCTGGGGTTTCCGTTTCCGGCGTTATGCCTTAACATAGGAAGTGGGACCCGCCACAGCATTCTGGCCAAACTGTGATTGCAGGCTACCAGCGGGCGATTGAAGTGCTGTGGTCCTCCCCGTGCCTTTCAAGCGCAGCGCTTCACTGTCCAGAAAGCCTGCGGATGATCCCGGAAGTCGCACCACCCAGGCCATCCAGAATTCGATAACAGAACTGAGAGGTTATGACCGAATCCATTCGCAACATCGCCATCATCGCGCACGTCGATCACGGCAAGACCACTCTGGTGGACGCCATGCTCTGGCAGAGCGGGACCTTCAAAGCCAACCAGGAAGTGGTGGACCGCGTGATGGACTCCAACGAACTGGAACGCGAACGCGGCATTACCATCCTTGCCAAAAACACCGCCATCTTTTACAAGAACGTGAAGATCAATATCGTTGACACGCCCGGCCACTCGGATTTCGGAGGCGAGGTGGAGCGCGCGCTGAAACTGGTGGATGGCGTGTTATTGCTGGTGGACGCCAGTGAGGGTCCGCTGCCTCAAACTCGTTACGTCCTGCGAAAGGCCCTGGAGGCAAAGCTGCCTCCTATCATCGTGGTCAACAAAATCGACCGCGCGGATGCCCGCCCGCAGGAAGTATTGAACGAAATCTATGATCTTTTTATCGAGCTGGACGCCACCGAGGAGCAGCTCGAATTTCCCATCATCTACTCCAATGCCAGGCGGGGCATTGCCAAAACCGGCCTTGAGGATCCCTCGGAAACACTCGAACCGCTTTTCGAAGCGATCGTGAAGCACATCCCCCTGCCCGCCGGTGACCCGGCGGACGTCTTACAGCTTCTGGTGGCCAACCTGGATTACAGCGACTATCACGGACGGCTCGCCATTGGACGCATCTTTTCCGGCACGCTTCATCGTGGTGATGAAGTGGCCATCGTCAAGCTCGGCGGCGCCACGCAAAAAACCCGTATTACCAAGCTTTACGGCTTTGAAGGATTGAACCGCGTCGATATTGAGCACGCCGGGGCAGGCGAAATTGTGGCCATTGCCGGGGTGGAAGGCATCACCATTGGCGAAACCGTGACCAGCGCGGAGACTCCGCGCGCGCTCGTGCATGTGCCGGTGGATGAGCCCACTCTCTCCATGGTCTTTACCGTGAACACTTCGCCATTTTCAGGACGCGAAGGCTCTTACGTCACCTCGCGCCATTTGCGCGAACGGCTGGAAAAGGAACTGCTCACCAACGTCGCATTGCAGGTTGAGGAGATGGACAGCACCGATTCGTTTAAGGTGCTCGGCCGTGGCGAGCTGCAGTTGGGCATCCTGATTGAAACCATGCGGCGCGAAGGCTATGAACTGGCGGTCGGCAAGCCGGAGATCGTCACCCATGAAGTCGATGGCAAGATTCAGGAACCGATGGAGCAGTTGATCATCGACTGCCCTGCTGAATTCGTGGGCGCCATCATGCAAAAGATGGGCACGCGCAAGGGCATTAATACAAAAATGGTAGGACAAGGTCGGCCGGGTGGGCGGGTGCGCCTGGAATTCTCCATTCCCTCGCGCGGGTTGATCGGCCTGCGCAGCGAAATCCTGAAGGATACCCGGGGCACAGCCGTGATGAACACGCTGTTTGACGGCTATGCGGACTGGCAAGGTGATATTCCTTCGCGGCTCACCGGCTCGCTGATCGCAGACCGCCCCGGCAAGACGACGGGCTACGCGCTTTACAACCTGCAGGAACGCGGAGAGCTGCTCGTCGGACCTGGAGTGGATGTATACGAAGGCATCGTGGTCGGCGAAAACTCGCGCTGGGACGATATGGACGTGAACGCCGTTAAAGAGAAGAAACAAACCAATATGCGAGCATCCGTAGCGGACGAGGCGATCCGGCTGATCCCCGTTCGACCCCTCAGCCTCGAACAGGCCATTGAATTCATCGCCGAGGATGAGTATGTGGAAGTCACGCCCAAATCAATCCGCGTGCGCAAGAAGATTCTGGACTACAACAAGCGGCCCCGCAAGCACCGCCTGGAGGCGTGACCTGTATCTTTAACGGGCAGCGAATAATTGGGCGGGATGCGGCTTTTTTCTTGACAAACCCCCGGCGGCGAAGTCATATGACACATGATGGTTGTTGGCTCGAAAGAGCCAATGGACGACGGATCATCAGGCTGGCACCTCGCTAGGCAAGGCTACCACTCGAATAAAGGCTTGACGTGGAGAGCCGGAGGCTTCATCTCGGGGGTTGGGAAGAACCGAGTAGCCCGGTGCAAGCGGCGGCTTGCGCTGGATTTGGAGCGCACTCGCGCGAAGCGGTCGTCTGAATTAACTATGAATGGACAATCCCAGGAAGCCGGATTAATACCCCGAGGCCGGCCGTTGGATGGCTGGGCTTCGGACGAGAGCCGTCCACCCTAAGAGGCATGTCTTCAGAGGCTCAACATGATCTACTTCACCGAACTTGAAAACCTTCCCGTCTATGACGTCCGCGGCGAATTCGTGGGCAAGCTGATTGACCTGGTCGTAGACCCAGCCCACAATGCCCTGCGCGTCGCTGCCTACCACGTCCGAACCCTGAAGAAAGAAAAGCTCTGCATCTCCTACGAGCAAATGCAGTCCCTATCCATCCGGGCGGCGCAAACCACTGTGCCAAGCGATGGCATTCGCTGTTACTCCCTTGACGAGTCGCTGATGTCTATTAAGAAAGACGTGCTGGACCAGCAAATCATCGACGTCAACCACCGCAAAGTGGTGCGGGTGAATGACGTAGATTTTGACATTCAGCCCACCAATGGCCACACCGAGCTGCGGGTGGTTGCGGCCAACGTGGGCTTGGCTGCTGCCCTGCGAAGGCTCTTGCAAGGCATGATGGCCAAACACCGGATTCGCGCCTTCACCAGCCTGTTTCCTTCAAAAACCATTCCCTGGCAATTCGTCAACCTGATTGAGCCGGACCCGGCCCGGCGCGTCAAACTGCGAATTTCTTTTGACCGGCTGGCGGAGCTTCACCCGGCCGACATCGCTGACATTTTGGAAGATCTGAGCCGAGATGAGCAGAAGGCAGTGATTGAATCTCTCGATGACGAAACCGCGGCCCAGGCCATTTCTGAGATTCCCACGCACATGCAGGCCGTGCTTCTGGAAAGCATTCCGGCCGAGAAGGCGGCCGATATCGTGGAGGAAATGGCCCCGGACGAAGCCGCGGACGTGCTTCAGGAAATGCCGCCGGAGACTTCGGCCGAAGTGCTGGCCGGAATGGAGAAGGACGAGGCCAAGGGAGTGCGCGAACTGCTGGGATTCGAAGAGAAAACGGCTGGCGCCCTGATGACTACGGAATTTGTACAGGTCCCTGAATCCGCGACGCTGGACCAGGCCATTCAAGCCCTGAAGGCTTTTGAGGGTCCGCCCGAAACGGTCCATGAGCTTTTTCTGGTGGAAGAGGACAGGACACTGGCCGGGGCGGTTCCTCTGGCTCGCATCCTGCTCGCCGACTCAACAACGCCGCTGAAAGAGTTAGTCCTTGAACCTCTGATTTCCGTGCAGTCCCACGCAGGCGACAAAGAAGTGATTGACTTGTTTCATAAATACAACCTGGTAGCCCTGCCGGTGGTGGATGAGGCCGGGCATCTATTAGGAGTCGTGACCGCCGACGACGTGCTGGAGCTGGTGGTAAAACGAAGGTAAACGGATCAGTCGGCTTCCGGTGAGAACCAACCCTTCAGCTCTCTGGCAATGGATAAGCGTCATAAGCGGTCCACCACGTTACTGCTCCGGATGCACGGACTTGTAACCCTGCCGTAACATGCCAGGTGGAAACTAACAACCTTAACCGTGCGGCGTACCCCCATGACTTTAGAATTTTCCCGGAGCGAAAGAGATTATCGTGCTCGACCGCAAGCGTCTTAAAAACCTGAAGTATCATCTGCTGATCTTTCTCGCCGTGGTTGGTCCCGGCATCATCACGGCTAATGTGGACAACGATGCCGGCGGCATCCTCACTTATTCGCAGGCCGGCGCCACCTACGGCTATTCCCTGCTCTGGACCCTGATCCCGATTACCGTTGCGCTCATCGTCGTTCAAGAAATGGTAGCCCGGATGGGAGTGGTCACCGGCAAGGGTCTGGCGGACCTTATCCGGGAGGAGTATGGATTCCGGACGACATTTATCCTGATGCTGTTTCTGCTGGCAGCGGACTTGGGTAACACTATTTCGGAATTTGCCGGTCTCGCGTCTGGCATGGGCGTGCTGGGCGTCACCCGCTACATCGCTGTGCCATTGGGAGCCGTCATCGTGTGGGCCCTGGTCGTGCGCGGCACCTACCGTCAGGTTGAAAAGATTTTTCTGATTGCCTGCCTCTTTTACGTCGCTTATCCCCTTTCCTGCTTTTTGGCTCATCCCAACTGGTCTCGGGCCGTTCAGCGGACTTTCGTCCCATCTTTCCATTTTAGCTCCGGCTATCTCTTCATGATTCTCGGTCTGGTGGGAACAACCATCGCGCCCTGGATGCAGTTCTATCTCCAGTCAGCGGTGGTGGAGAAAGGGATCAAAGCGCAGAATTACGTGCAGTCGCGGTGGGACGTCATTATCGGCTGCGTCATAACGGACGTTGTGGCCTTCTTCATTATCGTCGCTTGCGCCGCCACGATTTATGTCACCGGCCATCGCAATATTCAGGATGCGGGGGACGCGGCGATCGCGCTTCGGCCTCTGGCGGGGCGAGCAGCAAGCGCGCTGTTTGCCTTCGGATTGTGCAATGCCTCCCTCTTTTCCGCCAGCATTCTGCCGCTGGCTACCGCTTACTACGTCTGCGAGGGGCTGGGCCTGGAATCCGGCATCGGAAAGCGTGTGGGCGAAGCGCCGGCATTTTATTCGCTTTATGCAGGCCTGATTCTGTTCGGGGCGTTGGCCGTCATCGTGCTTAAGGCCTCGGCACAGGTCCCCATCATTCTAATTTCACAAGTTATCAATGGCATTCTGCTGCCGTTTGTGCTGATCTTCATGCTGAGGCTGGTGAATCGCGAAGACCTGATGGGTGACTACCGGAATACTCGCCTGTTCAACGCCATTGCATGGGCCACCTGTGTCGTCATGGTTGTCCTTACGCTGATTTGGATCGTCAGCACATTCTTCCCCAATGACCTCCAACTTTTGCACCTGTAAAGCCTCCATGTGGCGAACCCACGAGAGTCCTTGACTTCCCGTGATTCTTCCCCTATACATGTCGAGACTCAGTTTTGACCGATCCTTTGCCACCCCATGGAGGAAACATGAATTGCCGGAATTGCGGGCAATTACTTGCCCAGGATGCGCAATTTTGTACGTCGTGCGGAAATCCCACGGTTCCAGCCGGTCAATTTTGCCGGAACTGCGGCGCTGCCGTTACCCCAGGGGCTCAAGCTTGCTCACAATGCGGGGCCCAGCAGGGAGTGGCAACCGGCACAAAAGATCTCGGCGTGGCGGTTCTGTTCTCACTCTTTCTTGGCATTTTCGGCGTGGATCGCTTTTATCTTGGCTACGTTGGACTGGGTGTGGCCAAGCTCCTCACGCTGGGAGGACTGGGGATTTGGGCCATTGTAGATTTGATCCTGATTATCCTAGGTAAAGTGAATGACGCGCAGGGCCAGCCGCTGAGAAAAGCCCAGGTTTCACCAGTTGGCAATGTCGAGTGGTCCACCCTCATGCTGCTTTCGGTTTTTCTGGGATTTCTCGGGGTTGACCGGTTCTATTTAGGCCACACGGGCTTGGCTATTTTGAAGCTGGTCACTCTGGGGGGCTGCGGCATCTGGACTCTGGTGGATCACGTCCTGATCGCCTTCAACAAACTTCCAGACGCCCAGGGCAATTTTCCACGGCAGGTCTGATGGATGGAGCCGTTTGCGAAAGAAATTCCGCGCCTGGCCGTTCTCGCAATGGCGATTGCGTTCCTCTGCATCGTGCCTCCGGAAGCCTTGGCGCGCGGCCCGAACCTTTGCCTATGGAGCCACCTCTTCCACATTGCCCATTGTCCGGCCTGTGGCTCAACTCGCGCCCTTGCCGCATTTTTCCACGGCCAGATGGCTCAAGCCCTGGCTTACAACCGCAACGTGTTGGTCACGGGACCCCTGTTGCTGCTGCTTTTCATCTCGGACCTTTGGAAGTTGGGCCGCAAAATGGTGACTTCGGCGCCGGGAATTTCACTATAGGATGGCGCGAGAGCAACACCGGCCAGGAATGCCCCCGCCGGCGTTCCTCTGGAAGTTGACTCCGTGGTTATTCTTGCTCCCGGTCGGGCTCAGAATCGGATTCAAGATTGGCAGGTTGTGTGGAAAAGGTAGATTCCCTTTTCTTTTCAATCTGGCGTTGTTGCCTGCGCTCGCGTTTCTGTTGCGCTTTTTCGCGCAGTTTATTTTCTCTTTGACGCTTCTGGAAAGTCTGGCTGGGCTTTGCGATGATTGCACCTCAGATTTGATTTAGGATAGGATGCCCGGCTTGAGAGAAGCAGGAAGGCTGTGAACTTGATCCTTCGGTTCGCCGGCCCTTTTCAGCATGGATGGATTTCCGGGGGTCTCGGCGCCTTTTCTCTCAGAGTTTGGTTCAGATCGTGGTCCCGAATCCTATTTGCCTGGCCTATGGAGGCTGGCTTACTTATATGCACATCCGTAAAGTGGCGACGCTCGGTTCTGTAGCGCCGGTCTGTGACCGGCGAATTTCGCCGCTCCCTGTCAGGGCAAGCTCCGAGCGGCGCTACAGCAAATTCCCGTCGCAGACTTATATCCTCATGTATAGAATAACACAGAGTTGCGTTTTTCCGGGCGTGGAACCCCGCTTCTTTATCGGGCCGGCGAGAAGGCCGGAAGGGTGGCTTCTGCCCATCGAATTCGCTGACAGGAGGCTGTGAAAAGAACCATGTCCAATCGAGGATTTTCTCTTTGCTTTTTCAGGAGGACGCTGCTCGCCATTGCTTCCACTTTCTTGGGAGTGGCGGCAGGCTTCGCACAGAGCCATCTTCCCGTGAAGTGGGAGGAATTAACCGGGCCGGATTTCATCATAGCCATTCATCAGGCTCAGAACACTTGCCTGCTCCCGATGGGAATTCTGGAAAAGCATGGCCCCCATCTGCCTATCGGCACAGACCTGATTAACGTTCGCTACGCAGCCATCCATGCGGCGGAGCAAGAGTATGCCGTGGTATTCCCTCCCTACTACTTCAGCCAGATCTTCGAGGCCCGTCACCAGCCCGGAACCGTGGCCTACAGCGCCCACATGCAAATGGACCTGCTCCAGGAAACCACAAATGAGATGGCGCGCAACGGCTGCAAGAAGATCATCATCGTCAACGGCCACGGCGGCAACGAAAGCTTCTTGCCTTATTTTGCGCAGAGCCAGCTTGCCAACTACCACGACTATGCCGTGTACATCTTTCCGTTGCCGAGGCTCAGAGTTCCCGGAAGGCCTCCCATGCATGACACGATTGACGCCCATGCAGGCGAGTCCGAAACCGCTCACGTAATGGCTTCGCGCCCGGATTTAGTGCACATGGACCGTGTCAAGCAGGAATCCGGCGCGGACCAAAACCGGCTGCACTTTCCCGATGGCCTCTATACCGGCATCTGGTGGTATGCCAAGTTCCCCAACCACTATGCCGGCGACGCTTCCCGCGCCACCAAAGCTTTGGGCGAATTCGATATGAAGACATGGATTCGGGAAATTGCCGATGCCACCCGCGCTGTCAAGACAGACCAGGAGACTCTGAGATTACAAAAAGAGTTTTACGAGAAGGCAGCGCATCCCCTTGATACCAAGCAATAGGCCATTGATATGGTGTAGGGGCGGCCCTCCTGGTCGCCCGATACTCCCGCAGAACCAGTATGATTCAAGATGCTCCCGTTGCTTCGATCCAGGTTGAAGACATACCCCAGGCCGTTCGAAAGGCCTACTGGCTGATTCAATCCCACATTGTGCGCACTCCTTTGGTGCGTTCCGACTACTTCTCCCAAAAAACGGGCGCCAACGTCTTGTTAAAGCTGGAAAACCATCAGGTCACGTCTTCCTTCAAGGCGCGTGGCGCAATTCATAAGGTTCTCACGTTGACCCAAGATGAGCGGAAGCGCGGGGTTATCACCGCATCGACTGGAAATCACGGGATCGCGGTGGCCTACGGGTTGTCACTTAGCGGCGGGCAAGGAATTGTCGTTGTGCCAGAAACGGCCTCACTCGTGAAGGTGGAAAATATTCGGCGCCTGGGCGCAGAGGTTCGCTTCCACGGCACGGACTCTGGCCAGACGGAGATCTTTGCCCGGCGATATGCCGCCGAACAAGGGATGATCTACATCTCGCCTTACAACGATCCGAAGGTCATCGCCGGACAAGGCACTTTGGGTTTGGAGGTTGCGGAGCAAACCGGTCGTGTGGATTTTCTGTTCGCATCAGTGGGCGGAGGCGGGTTGATCTGCGGGACCGCAGGCTATCTCAAGATGGTCCGGCCTGGAATCCGAACGGTCGGCTGCTCGCCGGAAAACGATCCTGCCATGATTCGATCCATCGAGGCAGGCAAAATCGTCGAAGTGGAGGCAAAGCCCACGCTTTCCGACGGCAGCGCGGGCGGCGTTGAGCCTGGAGCGATCACGTTTAAACTTTGCCGGACGCTGGTAGACCATTGGGTGCTGGTGAGTGAAGCGGAAATCGCAGCGGCGATGCGGCTCTTCATTGAGAATGAACACCAGTTGCTCGAAGGAGCAGCGGCATCGGCCATTGCCGGTTTTTTGAAGCGCGCTTCCGAAACGCCCGATGAATTCAAGGACAAAAATGTGGTAATCGTTATTTGCGGCGCGCGCATTAGCTTGGACGCGCTGAAGTCAGTGCTATGATTGCAGCCGCGGATTTGTTGGGGCGGGAGTCCGCGGGCGCCCACAAGGGTCGCCCCCATGTCTTGATGAGGATTTCCTGATGGGACAGAACTGGAAAGATCACGGCATCCGCATCATTCACTCCGGCGAACTCGATCCCAATACCCCGCAAACCCCCGGCATGACGCGCCAGGCAGCCATCACCCATGCTCGCGCCGGGGCCAGCAAACTCTGGGCGGGAACCGTCGTCGTGCAGCCGGATGCCAAGACCGGGGCGCATCACCACGGCGAGCTGGAAACCGTCTTGTACATCGTCCGTGGACGCGCCCGCTTCCGCTGGGGTGACCATTTGGAGTTTGCCGGGGAAGCCGGTCCGGGCGACTTCATTTATGTGCCGCCCTTTGTCCCCCATCAAGAGATCAATGCCAGGAGCGACGAACCGGTGGAAGCAGTGGTGGTGCGAAGCGGCCAGGAACCCATCGTCGTCAACCTGGACATCCGAAGCCCGGAGCCTGCAGGTTCTGCGCGCTGGATCGACCCGGACCACCCGGCCTGAGCGGAACCCACGCCCGCGTCGGGCGATAGGACCATTCATGGGGCCGCCCGCCGGATCACCATCACCGTAAGGTCGTCCGCGAGAGGCGTCCTGGCCAGAAAGCGATCCAAATCTTCCAAGCACGCCCCCACCAGGGATCGAGGCTCAAGGCCGTTCAACTGGCTCACCGTGTTGCCCAGGCGCGATTCACCATACTCTTCATCCAAGTCGTTTCTGGCCTCAGATAATCCATCGGTGTAGAAGAATAAGCTGTCACCCGGGTTCAACTTGACGGTTTGCGAGGAATACTGGCCGTCTGCAAACAAACCCAGCGGTATCCCGTTCGCCTCCAACTGTACCGCCTGGCCATTTTGCAACAACAATGGCGGACAGTGTCCCGCGTTGCAAATCTCAACTTCGCCAGAAGGGTGTGCTTTTCCGCACACCAACGTGGCGAAATAGGGAGCCAAGGCGCTTTCGGCAAAAATCCGGCTGGCGCGCGCCACCAGCTCGTGAACCGGCAACCTGCTGGCAATGAGCGTGCGGAAAATCGCGTGCAAGTGCGCCATGAGCATGGACGCGGCAACGCCTTTGCCCGAAGCATCACCCAACGCAAAAAAGAGGGTCTGCCTCTCGCCATCGCAAACCATCAGATCGCAGTAATCCCCGCTCACCGGACCCAATGCCTTGTAGTGATAGAAGCTTTCCCACCCCCCGAAGTTTGCCCGCTGCTTGGGCAGCATTTCCCGCTGCATCCGGGAAGCAAGATCCAAGTCCTGCTCGAGCGCGTTCCGCTGCTCTCGGGTCAAGTGATCCAGGCAATAGCGCATCAGCGGATCGGCGATCAGCCGGCCTTTCTCGATCGTTTCGTGACACGCTTCGCAGATGCCGTAGGAACCCGCATCCATTCGCTCCAGAGCAAAATCCACTTCCGCGAGAAGTTGCGTGAAATGGGCCGGGCTTGGCGATACGGCAATCGCCGAGACCAGCCGCTCGCGCCGGTCGATCAACTGCTCGCGAAGATAGCTGTCCGTGGTGTTCATGCCGGCCATGTTTCGTCCTCCCATATGAGATTATCGCTTACGGCTTAGTACCATATTTCTTAAATACACTAACGTATTTGATTTGCCCTGCTGAGC
>CALCEB010000096.1 GCA_937900045.1 uncultured Acidobacteriota bacterium | reverse complement strand
GACTTTTTACCACGGCAGCTCTTCTAACCACCTCGGCTCTCGGACAGCGAAAAAGAAAAGGCCGCAGAGTTTCTGGAATCCGAAACTCTGTGCTACCCGGTGCTGGTGCGCCCACCTCCGGCGAGCAACCGCCGGTTCTCCCGTGCTGCGCTAACCTCGGACGCGGCAATGTGGGACGAGCCGATACAACGACTGCTCTGACATCACCCCATCAACCACACCAACGGCACAAGACCTAGGACTGCCAGCCCCCCCAAGAACACCAGGCTTTGCAAGCCGGTCCTGCGGTCTGCCAGGCTGTAGGCGTAAAGCGCCTTGACCACATTGTTGCTGGCGGTGGCGATCACGATGCCGGCTGCGGCCACTCTGATGGTAATCAGCGTGCCCAAAGACTGGGTCATGCCCATGATAAAGGGGGTGATGTCCGTAACGCCGGTTAAAGCTCCCAGAGCGTAGACTCCGCCCTTGCCGAGATGAGCCGCCGCCAGATGCGATAAAGCGAGAATTACGACAAACAGGAGCGCAAAAAGGAGCGCCGCCCGCAATTCGAGCGGATTCTCCGGCTCAAATTTCCGCGCCACTTTGCCGGGTTCCACATCTGACCGGCGCGACCACCACCACCCCACACCCACGCCCAGAACCGTGAGGACGATATAGGGCAGGGCCAAAGCCAACGTCAAGCTCCAACTGAAGAACGCTACGAGGATGACGATGCGGATGAAGGTGACGCCCGAGGCCACCAGAATGCCTCCAGAGAAGAGATGCGGATGGCCTTCCTGCTTGGCCCTGCGGGCCAACACCACGGTGGCGGCCGTGGAGGAATACGCCCCGCCCAGCAGCGCCGCAAGGATCACTCCTCCTTGGCCTTTGGTCATTTTTTGCAATGCATAGCTGGCATAAGAAATGGCGCTGACGGCCACCACCACCAGCCAGGTCTTGAAGGGATTTAGATGGAACGCGGTGAAATCCTTGTTGGGCAGGACCGGCAGGATGACGGCGGTCAGCAGAAGGAATTTCGTGAAGGTAAGAATTTCTTCCGGAGGGAACCGCTGTGTGAGATTCTCGAGCCCAGCCTTCAGATCGAGCAGCAGTACACAAGCTACGCCTAGCGTGGTGGCAATCCAGAAGTCGCCGTAATAGACGAGGGCCCCGAGCAGATAAGTGGCGAGCGCGGACATCTCCGTGGTGATGCCGGCGGCCTCCGCCGAGCAGAGCTTGTGCCAATACGACAGCCAGAGGAATCCGGCGATGGCGAGAAATCCCAATGCCACCAGAAGCGGCTGGCCTTTGGAAAGGAGCGCGAGGGAATAACCAATCAGTCCGATCAGGGGAAAGGTGCGAACCCCGCCGAAAATGTAGCGCGGGGATGAGGCTGCCTTGCGCTCCTCGCGCTCCAGCCCGATCAGGAACGACAAGAGCAACACCAGGACAATCTTCACCCCGTCTTGGGGCAACCACGCATAAAGGTTCGTCAGCATTGTCTTGGGCTCTACGGCGCCGGGATAACTATACACACGGTCGTAAGCCGGCGGCGCCCGATTCTGTAGCGCCGGTCTGTGACCGGCGGACTTCGCCGCTCCCTGTCAGGGCAAGCTCCGAGCGGCGCACCAGGCTATGACCCTCTCCCCGCTTGCGGGGAGAGGGCTGGGGTGAGGGGGAAGCCGACGGCCCTAACAAAAATATCATGAGAGTCACCCTAACTGAACAGTGTTGAGACTAATGGAGCTTGGCTAATTCTTCCCGGTAAAGCCCGTTGTTGGGGAACTCCTGCGCCAATCCTTGCAGCAGATCTCTGGCCTTTTTTTGATTGTGATCCCGGAGGGCCGCAACGGCAAGCAGCAGCCGCGCGTAAGGCCGGAGATAATGTCCTTTCTCCGCCGTCAAGCGCAACTTCTGAATTCCAAGACTCTTGTCGGTCTGCGCCCCGTAGAGGCGCAGCAGCCAACGAACCGGAGCGGGGTTCAGACCCAAGATGTAATTCTCGACGCCGGTGGCGAGATAAGCGTCGTAACAAGTGGGATCGATCTTCAAGAGCTTGTCCGCCAGTAACCCTCCGCGCTTCATGATACTCATCGAGGCTAAATTCCGCTTCTCGATCAACGCCAGATAGTCCGCCCGCAACCCCAGGTTCAAGACTTTGGCGAAAAGGGCGTTCGGGTCTTGCGGTGATTTTGCCAGTGCGGCCGCCGCCAGCTTGTCGCTTTTGGTCAGCGCCGCCTCAAAGGCTTTCTTGGTGGAGGGATCGGGCCGTTCCACCCGCCGTTTCTCAAAATCCTTATCAATCACAAACAAGTTCGCTTGCAAGATTCCGAGCCGGTTGAATTCCGAAAACAAATAAGCGGCGGCATCCGAGGTTGGACCCAGAGGATCATGGGAATGGGCTTGTTCCCACTCTTGGAAACTGTTGTGGGCATTGGCGAACTGCAAATCGTACATCTGCCAATAGCCCTGATCCAAAAGGGAAGGTGAGGTCCGCAACGTCGCGCCATTCGCGTGCATGGGAGTTAGGGCAGCCAGTAGACAGACCAAAAATTTTGGACAGTTTTTCATCGAGCGGACAGAAACCGGCGCGCTTCCCGGATTACCCAGGGGAAAGCTGGGAACGGAATGCTTCATTTTGACAGTCAGAACAAACATTCGCAAGGCGCCGGGCCATCTGGCAGTAACTCAGTTTGATGTTTCCTGACGGTCGTCCAAGGCTGCAACCAAAACCAATGTCGCTACGGCTACGGGTCTTCCGCTAATGAGATGCGGAGATTCGCCGGAGGTATGCCCCTGGAGAATTTACCAACATTTAACAAGGGCTTTCAAACCCCGGGGTTCAATCCCTCATCAGAATATCCAGCGCCGAACGGGGTCAATCGAAGTTGTGTATCGTGTTTTGGATGAGGATAGGGGCCCGACACGACTTTAAGAATCAACTGCCGGTTGTTTTTTAAGTCGCACTGCTCAACGGGATGGCCGGAATTCGGCAAGGAGGAAAGATGCAGCGCATATTGCCAACGATGACCGTAGTTATGCTGGTAGGAAGCTTATCGCCCCATCTGGCCGGCGGCCAAAAGACGGATATCGACGACATCGGGAACCGGAAGGTTGCGCATCGCAGCATCATCTCCGAACGAAAGGAGATGGCAATTGGAAGGAAATATGCCGGGCAGATCGATAAGGCCGCCAAGCTGCTGAAAGACCCGGTTGTCAACGAATACGTCAATCGCATTGCCCAAAACGTGGCTCGCAACTCGGACTTGAAGATTCCGCTGACGGTTAAGATCATCGACTCACCGGAAATCAACGCTTTCAGCCTTCCGGGAGGATTCCTTTATATGAACTCCGGGGCGCTGGAGGCCGCTGATGACGAAAGCGAAATCGCGGGGGTCCTGGCGCACGAGATTGCCCACGTTGCCGCCCGCCATTGGGCTTCAGAGATGACCCGGCAAACGTTGCTTCAGTACTCCATGATTCCTCTGATGTTCGTCCCCATGACCTATCCGGTATACCTGGGCGTTTCGAGCGCCTACAACCTGGGTGTGCCCATGGCCTTCCTTCGGTTCAGCCGCGAGGATGAGGCGGAAGCGGATTACCTGGGCCTCCAATATATGTACAAGACTGGCTACGATCCCAATTCCTACGTCACATTCTTCGGCAAGGTTCTGGACGAGGGACGGAAGCAGCCGGGAAGCGTGGCGGGGGTTTTCATGGATCATCCTCCCACCGCCGACCGGATTGTGAAATCGGAAGAAGAGATCAAACAGCTTTTCCCCAAACAGGGCCGGTACTTGGAATCGACTTCGGAATTTGAGGACGTCAAAGCCCGGCTTGTTAACTTAGAGGCCAAACGTCTGCCGGAAAAGAACGATGGTCCCAGCCTTGAAAGGAAACGGCCGGGTGTGCCGTCACCGGCAAGCGACGGTGAGACATCTCCGGTTCTGAACCGAATGGATTAGTCTGGATTATTCTCGAACTTCCCTTGGAGGTCTGTCACGGCACGGTTGAAATCCTGACCGGACGATCTCGAAGGCAAAATTTTGAACGACCCGAATTGAGCTATGTTCGAAACCCCGGCGGCCATTTCCATCATGATCGGCGCCGAATCAGCGCCAGTTTTACATCGATTTTACCAACTTACCTCTTCTCTGCGGGTTAATTCCATCATCAGATGTAGGTGAGGAGGCAAGTATGGAAGAGATTCGAGTCTGTGAACAGACGGCGCCACCCGCGGTATTTCGAGGCAAGGAGGCGTTCTCAATGGTTGATGAGAAAGCTCTTGCTGCGTGGCGGCGGGGAATGATTGAGTCAAGAATGATCTTCTTATTCACCGTGGGAATTCTTGTCACAGGGATGATTGCCCTGGCTGTACTTTACGCAAGGACCACTGCCTTGCCCGAATCCGCCGGCGTGAGTGAAGACAATGGGCGATATCAGGAAAGCATCGTCCAGGAGTCAGAACCTGAAGTCGAGTGGCTGTCCTCCCAACTGCATTTGAGCGAAGACCAAGTCGCGAGGATTCGGCCCATTGTGGATGAAGAGCAGCGGCAGATCAACCTTGCCGTTGCGGATGAGTCGAAGTCCTCCGAAGAGCGAATCTCCGAGGTGAATCAAATCCGCTTGGGCGCCCTCGATCGTTTAGCCCCGGTGCTGAAGGATGCTCAAGCCGTCCGGCTTCATCAGCTTCGTGAGCAGGAGAAAGGCGAGGCGCGCGCCGTGTGGAATCAGTCTTCAGAAAATGGCAAGCAGTGAAATGACCCTTCCGGTTTCAGCGGAAATTGCGGGTGAAGCGGTGGAGATGCTACGTTGGGTTGTAATGATACCGGCTTCCCTGATGGCAGGGAGTTATTTGTGAGGTTCACGGGGTTGAGGAGGAAAGAAAGAATGAGAAAGAATCGAGCTATTTACGCCTTTAGCATGGTTGCCGCAGCCGCGCTTGTGCTCATGGGTTGCACGGCCAGCCAGAATCCTGCGAATGATGCGGAGACCGTTGCCGCCATCCAATCGCAGTTGTACCAAAATCCAGAGCTAAAACAGCTTGACGTCCACGTGACTTCGGACCACGGTGTTGTCACCCTGACGGGTGAAGTCCATGCGCCGCTTGAAAAGCTGGCGATTGAAGACCTCGCACAAAAGGCTCCTGGCGCGAAACGGGTGATTGATCAATTGACGGTTTCTGCAGACGCGGAGGCTCAAGCAGCCAGCAACCCTGTTTCAGGTCCGAAGACCTCGGCCCGGCGTGAGGAGGCGACACGCGCGCCGCGACGGCATCGCGCGCATCAACAAGCGCAGGGTGATTCAGACATGGCGATGAATGGCCAGACGCAGCCTGCCCAGGATCAAACGGCCTCTCCGGGCTCAAGCTATGCAGGAACCAACCCCGATCAACCTGCCCAACCCGCGGCAGCGGCAAGTCCAGCTCCCGTGGCTGCGCCTGCCGCTGCCACCCCGCCTGCTCCGCCCAAGCCGGTCACTGTCACCATTCCCTCCGGCACGGTTGTGAGCATTCGGATGATTGACTCGATTACTTCGCAAACGGCGCAAGCGGGCCAGGAATTCGCTGCTACGGTGTTCGCTCCGGTCGCAGTGGGAGACCACATCGTGATTCCGCAGGGAGCTGACGCCAAAGTCCGCCTGGTCCAAGTCCACAGTGCAGGGCATTACGAGGGGCAGTCAGAGTTGAAGGTGGAGTTGACGAGCCTGAGCTTTAATGGCAACTCTTATAATGTGGAGAGCGGTTACTACGATAAGACGGGCAGTTCCCGCGGAAAGAATAGCGCGGAAAAGATTGGGGGCGGCGCAGGTCTTGGAGCGCTGATTGGCGGACTGATCGGCCACGGCGCGGGCGCTGCTATTGGAGCTGGAGTGGGCGCGGCGGGTGGAACGGTTGCACAGGGCGCGTCCCACGGACAACAGGTCACGATCCCTTCTGAGGCCAAGATTGACTTTGTTCTGAAAACGCCCCTTACCGTGACCCAAAGCTCCGGTCAAAACACAACCGCGGGAAGCGACAGCGGACAATGAGTTGCGTAACCGTCTAAGTGTCGGCGCAGCATCCACGCCTTCCGGGAGGAGCAAAATATGGCGCCGCGACCTACCGCCTGCAAGCGGCGCCTGGAACTCACAGACCCAGTCGTGCGGGAACGCCGGGAGTCCGGCAGCAACAATTCTTAGCCCCGGAAAACCAATTCAACCCTATTTGGTGCGCTTCAGCAATCGGATTGAGCGACGCTGTCTTCGCCCGGGTCAAGAAACCTGTACCCAAGCCCCCTCACGGTTAGGAAATACTGCGGATTCTTTGGGTCGCCTTCGAGCTTCTGCCTAAGTAACGCAACGTGTACATCCACGGTGCGCGTCATGACTGCGGAATCGTATCCCCAGACCTCCTTCAGTAATTGCTGTCGTGACAGCGTTGTCCCCTTATGTTGGATGAAGTAACTCAACAGCTCAAACTCTCGCGCCGACATCTCCAGGGGCGAACCGTCTTTCCTGACTTGCGTGCTGCGGAAGTCCACAACCACAGGGCCAAAATGAAAGGTCTCATCCGGCTGGATGGCTTGCGGCGAGGCAGCCCTCCGCAGCAGGGCTTGAAGCCGGGCCAACAGTTCAGCCGGCGCGAATGGCTTGGGTAAGTAGTCATCGGCTCCCAGTTTTAACCCCAAGACTTTATCAATCAGCTCAGCTCGCGCCGTCAGCATCAGAATCGGAGTACGAATGTTCCGGCGCCGGAGCGTGCGGCAGACTTCAAAGCCGTCGATTCCGGGGAGCATGACGTCCAGAACGACCAAGTCGAACCCGCCTTGAGTCGCCAGTTCCAGGCCTGCCGTTCCTTCCTGCGCGGTTTCCACACGATATCCATCGCTGGCAAGAAGGTCCGTCAAGCTGAGTAACAGGCCCGGTTCATCCTCCACAAGCAGGAGTCGAGGGCCCTTGATTGCCGGTATTTTGGTCATGGGATGGAGCCCTTGCAGAGGGCGGATGCCAGAAGATTCCTCGGGACTTTCCTTCGAATAGCCAGAGGCATCCGTCGTTCCGTTTATCAGCCCGAGCAGGGCAGATACAATATGAATTTTACTCCCCGGGGCTTAAGGTTTTGAGCTGCGACATGACCCTGGTGCGCTAACAGATGCTCGGCGACAAGGCTCAGTCCCAAACCGGCGCCCGAAGTTGACGATGCCACTACCTTCCGGCCCCGGTAGAATGGTTCAAAGATGTGCGGCAAATCCCCCAAATCAATCCCCGGGCCCCGGTCTTCCACCGAAATGATGATCTCTTTTCCTCTCCACCGGTGAGCAGTCCGTGCCGTGATTCGCAACCATTTCCCTTGCGAGGCGTATTTCAATGCATTGGAGAGCAGGTTCTTGATGGCGCTTTCCAGGACCCGTGGATCGGCATTGACGGGAGGGATGTCCCGACTTAAATCTTTTTCTACCACCCATCCGTTTTCTTCAAAGGCTGGACCAAAATCCGCCCAGGCGCGATCCAGCACTTCGGCAACCGAGACCGGCCTGAATTCATAACGCTGCCGCCCAGACTGCAAAGCCGCATAACCCAGGGTCTGCTGTATGAGGTTTGAAAGCCGCCTCCCCTCGGTTTGGATCGCCTGGCCATATTGTTGGATGCGCCCCGGATCACCCACCAATCCCTGAGCCAGGTTGTGCGCCGCCGATTCAATCACGGTGAGTGGAGTTCGCAACTCATGGGAAATTCCAGCCACAAACTCCATTTGCCGTTGGGCTAGGACACTGGCGCGGCGGGCCGCGATCACGAGCATCCCGATGGTCAAGGCCAGGAGAAAAAGGGTTCCAAAGGCAATGGCCAGGTTCCGGCGGCGGATCCCATTCACTTCAGCCTCCAGAGATCCCAGCTTATCCCGCGCCACGAGTTGCCACGCCAGGGGATTGGGGCTCACCAGTTGTCTCCAACGGCGGGTGGATGGGTTGAGAGGACCTGGCGGGTTTGGAGGACCGGGCTGGGTTGGGCCTCCCATCAAATCCGGCCGGCGGCGGAGTCTCTGTTCACCGGCCAGAGGCCCAGGGCTGCGAGGGATGACTGCGAAGCGAATCCGAGGCGCGAACAGCGTGATTTTTGCGTCATAAACTGAAAATGTGGCCGGTGTGAGCGAAGGGTCCGAAGCGTAAATAATTTTCGGCGGCTGGCCAGCGATAACGGCCGCGTAATACTTCGCAAGCCCCGAAGCGCCGAAATATTGCTGAACCAGAGAGGGGAGTACACGCGACTTCAAATAGGCAGGATCAAGTTCCAGGAAGCACCAACCCGTCAACTGAAAGTTGGTGAAACGCAAAAACCGGTTTCGCGGCCAATATTGCGGTCCCGGTCTAGGCGGAGGTTTCATTGGGGTCGGGGGGACAAGCAATCGATGAATCTGGCCAGGCGGCCCGGTCTCCATCTCAGAAGAATGAGACTTCTTCGCTCCCAGGGGACTGAATAAAGGAACTGCGAGAATCGGGTGATCGTCCGCCAGCAAGGAAACAAAGCCCCGGGGCAGAAACGGCGATCGAAAAGTGTGGACGGAAGCCCCATTCTTAAGCGTGCTTTGAAATCGCAATAGGGATGGGGGCCAATCACGCGGGGAAAAATCTCCGGTTGCGGGTTCGAACGTCTCAAAGCTGACCTTCCCGTCCTGCGACCGGAGCGCGATGCTCACGGAGTGAAGAAGGCCGGGCCACCTTGTTGTGGTCCTCCATTGCGAATAGGATTCAAATACGTACGTCCCCCAGGATTTTCCGGAGCGTGCTCTGGGAATGGGCCGGAAGGACACAACCACTTCGGCCAGCTCCGCTGAAAATCCCCTTTCCAGGTTCATCATCCCGGCCACTAGGTTTTCCTGGTCGTTCTGGCGGTCAAGTTGGCTCAGGCGGTTGATCCACTGGTAGAGAAAGACTCCAGCGACCACCAGAATCAGCAGTGAGACACTGAGGATTATGAAAGAAAGATGGGTTCTAATTTGCGCGAGCGCCACGGGGTTCATTATATCCCTCCATCAAGAGGGGTGGCGCATCACGGGCTGATTGTAGCGCGGATTTACGCCGATTTTACAATTGTGCGGGAGGTTTATCATCGTCCCTGGCGGCGCATTGGGCCGGTGGTTCTGGACTGAATTTACTGCGGATTTACACGCCTTCTTCCATCTTCTGATTCACAATCTCATCTTATGTAAGTGGAAGCCAACCACAGCTTCCAGACGAACAGGAAAGGTGGAAGCCGGGACCAGAACATCCGGCAACACCCAATACGAAACAAGGAGAAATACCACGATGAAAACCAAATTATCAAAACTAATGATGATGGCGATCATGCTTAGCTTGACCGGTCTGATGGTCTTTGCGCAGAGCGATAATTCAAGCCAAGGCGCGACGCCACCTCCACCGGCCGGCCGAGCCTTCGGTTGGCACGGCCACCCGGGGGGACCGAGGGGAGACATGATGGCCGCATTCCTCGGCCTCAGCGCTGATCAGAAGTCTCAGATCCAATCCATCCATTCCGCCCAGCGGACTACGATGCATCCGCTCATGGCCCAGGAAGTCAGTCTTCGCCAGCAACTCCGGCAGGTGACTGAAGCGGCCACGCTCAACCAGGCTCAAGTTCAAGCTCTGGCCACGCAGATGGCTCAAATTCAAATCCAGATGACGGTGGCTCGAGCCCAGGTTGAGTGGAAAGTCTTTAATGTCCTTACCCCCGATCAACAGTCCAAGCTGACGCAGTTCCAGCAGCAGATGGAACAGCAAAGACAAAACCGGATGAATGGCCAGAACCCAACCTCTTAGCCCGAACGCCCGGCGGCTTCCCCCTCACCCCAGCCCTCTCCCCGCAAGCGGGGAGAGGGAAACCGCGAAGCGGTGGGTGAGGGGGAACTACTCTCCACGATTGTGACCCCTGTTTACCTCACCGCACGTGCAACAGCCCTACGTCCCCGAGCCCGTTCATAACGAATTGAACGGCGACTGCGACTAATAGCAGTCCCATGAACCGCATCATAATGCGAATTCCAGTTTCTCCCAAATAACTGCGCACACGGTCCGCCGCCGCCAACACCCAATAAGAAAGCACGGCCGTTAAGGCAATCGAAGCAAACACGGGAATCGATTTCCACCACCGGCCGGACTCGGCCATGAGCACCATCACCGTCGAGATCGATCCCGGACCAGCGAGCATCGGGATGCCCAGCGGGATCACACCGACATCGTCCTTCTCCGCGCCTTCCTGGGTCTCTCCTGGAACTTCATTGGTGGGGGAGCGTTTGGCTTGCAGCATGTCAATGCCGATCAACAGCAGAACGATGCCCCCGGCAATCTTGAATGCAGGAAGGGTGATGCTGAAGACTTTGAAAATCAGTCCACCTGCCAGGGCGAAGGCCGCCAGCGTCACAAAGCATGTCCAGGAAGCCCGGCGCGCCATGCGCCGCCTTTCCGCGGGTCCCGCGTCAGCGGTCATTGTGAGGAACGCGGGTATCACGGCAAAAGGATCGACCAGAAAAAAGAGCGAGGTGAAAGAGATCAGGGAGAATTTGATGAGCGATTGGAGAGAGATTTCCATTTGAGATTTGATATCGAAATCCAGCCCGGCCTTGCGTGATTCCGGCGCCCCCTCACCCGGCGCTTGCGCGCCACCCTTATAGTTCTAAGACGGGCGCCGCAGGCGCCCGGAAGGTCAGCAATAAAGTGAACCTTGCATCAGGATCTGGACTCATGATCTCCGAAGCGATAAAACAGCAAGAGGAAGAAACGTCTCGCTCCCCCAAAGGTGGCGAGTGTAAAGTGCTCCCCCGCAATTGGAATGGCGCAACCACCAGCTCACCCCCAAGGGGGGGCGAGGGCAAAGCCCCTCTACATCGAGGGCAGAGTCTGCGGTTGTGTCGCGGTCCTTATCAAAAACCGCGCTCCCCCTCACTCCGCCACAAGCAGACATTCCGCAAAGGGCCACTCGGAATCGACCCACTGCGCATCGCAGCGGAAGCCGGAATCTTCGGCCATGCCGGTAACTTCCGTCAAGGAATACTTGTGGCTACTCTCAGTCCAAATGGTTTCGCCTTCCAGCAATGATACAGTGAGCGCCGCCTGCCGAACGGTTACCATTTGGTTTCGTCTGGACCGGAGATATATTTCGATGCTGCGGGACTTGGCATTGAAAGTGACGGTGTGCTCGAATTCGCCCAGCGCGAAATCCGCGTGAAGTTCGCGATTGATCCGGGCAAGGAGATTGAGGTTGAATGCGGCCGTGACTCCAAGGGGATCATCGTAGGCCGCGAGCAGTTGTGGGACTGGCTTCTCAAGATCCGCGCCAAGAAGAAGCAAATCGCCAGGCTGCAAAATCCGTCGCACTCTTTTGAGAAACTTTACGCCCGCAGGCCCTTCGAAATTACCGATTGTGCTCCCCAGGAAAAGCACCAGCAGGCGCTGGTTGTCCTGGCGGCGGGCGGCCACCTCCAGCAGACCATCCAGATACTCCCGCTCAAACCCCACGATGGTGATGGCCGGAAGATCACCTAATTCGCGCTGGCATGTGGCGAGAGCAGCGGGCGATATTTCAATGGGGTAATAGGCGGTGGGCTGGCGGCGGCAAAGAACCTGGAGGAGATGCCGGGTTTTTTTGCCGCTGCCGCTTCCTAACTCTGCCACCAAAACCGGAAGCGGAAGCCGCTCCACAATCTCTTCCGAGTGGCGCCGCAGAAGCCGCTCATCGGCGCGAGTCAAACCGTATTCAGGCAGCAGGCTGATGACTTCGAAAAGCTTTGACCCAACCGGGTCGTAAAGATATTTTGAAGGCAGTTCCTTCTGGCCTGGCTTGGTGAGCCCAGTTCGCACATCCGCCGCAAGTTCGGACGCAGCGTCTCCGGTGATCTTTTGGGTCAACATGTGAATTCCCAGATTAGAATTAGCTCTGCACGCAGCGGAACCCCGCATAGATATACGGATAGTTCGGCTGGAACCAATTGCGAAAGGACCTTCGCAGCATGCAGGCGGCCGTGCGGGCGGAACCTCCTTTCATTACGTAATGCTTTCCGTCGAAGAAATTGGCGGAATATCCCGGATAGAAAGGGAATGGCTGAAAGCCTTCGAACGGTGCAAACCTCGTGCATGTCCATTCCCATCCGTTTCCCAGGAGATCAGCGACGCCGAAAGCGCTGCGGCCATCCGGGAAGGCGTAGACGGGAGTGGGAACCCAGCTCTGAAAATTAAAATTCCCGCGCGCCGCTTGGGGAGCTTCATCGCCCCACGGATGGGCTCTTTCCGGGACCGGTCTACGAAATTGGCAGTGTCAATCCACCGGTTTCACATCCTCCATAAGAGCGAAGAAGCCCTCCGCGAGCGTCGGGTGGATATAAACCGCTCCCTTGAGCAAGGTATAAGGAAGGCCAGCGAGCATAAGCGTGCTGAGGATTTGAACCAGCTCCCCGCCCTCGGAGGCCAGAATGGAAGCGCCCAGGATGCGATCGTCCTCGGCATTCACAATTATTTTCATAAGCCCGGCGGTTTCATCCCGCTCGATGGCCCGCGCCACCGAAGTCATTGGAATCTTGCCAATCTTCAGCTTGTATCCCTTGGCGCGCGCTTCTTTTTCCGTCATTCCAACTCCGCCGAGTTGAGGATCTGTAAAGACGCAGTAAGGAACGATACGGTTTTCAATGGACAGGTTTCTCCCTTCAACCAGGTTTCCGTAGATAATCTGAAAATCATTGTAGGAGATATGCGTGAAGGCGGGACCGCCTTTTACATCCCCCAATGCCCAGATGCCGGGGACGGTCGTTTCCAGGCGGCTGTTCACGTGGATGAAACCGCGCTCGTCCGTCTCAACACCTGCTTTGGGAAGGTCCAGATCCGAAGTGTTCGGCGTCCGTCCTGTAGCGGCGAGCAAGTGGGTGCCGCGAACTACCCTGGTCCCGTCAGGGCCATCCAACGCCAAGATGATTTCGTCACGGTCCTTTTCAACCTTCAGCGTCCGCGCGTTCACAAGAAATTGCAGGCCGTCAGCTTCCAGGGCTTTTTGCAACTCCGTAGCCACGTCCTGATCCTCACGAGGCAGGATCTGCGCTTGGTTGTGAATCACCGTAACGGAGCTGCCGAAGCGGCGAAACATCTGGCCAAATTCGAGGCCGATATATCCGCCCCCCAGGATCAACAGGCGCTTGGGGACATCCGTCAATTCCATGATGCTGGCGTTGGTTAAGTAATCCACCGAATTCAAGCCAGGGATGTCCGGAATATGCGGACGGGCGCCGGTATCGACAAAAATTTTCGGGCTTTCCAGGACGTCTTCTGCGACTTGAACTTGATGAGGACTGAGAAAATGAGCCGTGCCGCGGTGAAGGTGCAGATTCTTGCGCTTTTCAACGTTCTTTTGTTGATTGTCCCGGAAACTCAGGACCACCTGGTCCTTTTGAGCAACAATCTTCGCCATGTCAACGCCCACTGCGGCGGCTTGAACTCCCCAACGCGCAGCATTGCGGGCATAGTGAGCCACCTGCGCACGATGCACCATCGTCTTGGTTGGAGTACATCCGGTGTTAATGCAGGTACCACCCAGATTACTTTTTTCGACCAGAGCGACGGTCCATCCAAGGTCGGCCAGCCGGTACGCGAGTGGATTGCCACCCTGTCCGGAGCCAATCACGATTGCATCATATTTCAACGGCTATCCTCCCGTCTCCCAGTGCCCGTTCAGCGATCTCTTCCCATTGTATCTCAGCAACCGTTCACGCTCCCAAACGCTTCGGTCCACTTACGTAAGGGTTGCCCCGCTCGTAAAAGCGTAGCAGCCTGTGGGCCTCTCTGGAAATGCCAATTCGCACACTCCGGCCGATCAACCCCGGCTGCTGAACCTGCTCGGCGAGCCAGAGTAGTCCGTTGGCGCACAGGTCCATGCCATCGCAGCGGAGGTCAACACCCATCGCCTGCGCAAGCCTGCCTGGTCCCCTGGCGACGTCAAGCAGCCGCGCGTTGCCCCGGCGGGATTTCAAATAAGCGATTCCTTCAAGAGGTTCCAGAGCACGGAGCAGAACACCGGCGCCAACGCCGTGAGATTCGCCACTGACGTTCATCATGAAATGCAGGCCGTAGGCGATGTGAACGTAGGCGTGTCCACGCTCCAGAAACAATGAACGGTTTCGCCGAGTTAGCCCTCGAAAAGCGTGTCCGGCGGCATCGCCCACAACATACGCCTCCGTTTCCACGATCCGTCCGCTCACCCTTCCCTCGGGCAGATTGTGGACCAGGGTCTTGCCGATGAGATATTGCGCCAACGCAACGGTGTCGACGGGCAAATCGGCCCGGTGAAGATGGCGAGGACGGTGTTCCACCTTCGCTTCAGCGTGCAGCAAGATGCTCCTTGGCAGGCCAGAAGGTGGGAATGCAATGTTTTTAGGCAAGCTGGAATCAGATTGCAGAGCAGTACTCCTAGTGTTTTGCAGTTTCTTTCAATCCTTCGCGCTGCTCACGGGTGCGCTTCGTCTCACCCACCCGCGCTTCAAAGGAGCTGTGCCAGTCGGGAGAGAGGGCTCGTATTCTTAGCGCCCTCTTAACCTCACTGAGGTTCTCAAGATCGAAATACTTCAAATGGCTGATCTCCTGAACACTCATCGGTTCATAGTCACGGCCCACGCACTGAAAAGTATCGCCGGCGGCAATGTCACCTACTTGGATGACACGGAGATAGAAACCGACCCGTCCTCCCGATAGGAAATCCCTGGGAAACTTGGGCAACCCCATTTTGATTCCGAGCTTGTAGCACGGCGTGCGCGGTTGAGTCACTTCAAGGATGGCACTTCCAACCTGGAAGACATCCCCAATGTAGACCTCATTCTCGAGCATTCCCTCCACCGTCAGGTTCTCCCCGAATTGCCCAGGCGTGAGATCGGTCCGTCTGGTTTGCTGTTTCCAATACGCATAGTGTTCGAACGGGTATGCATACACCGCCTTGTAAATTCCTCCATGATTTTCGAGATCGGCCTGCGCATCACCCTCCAGGTTCAACAGGCCGAGCCTTACCCTCCCATTCACCGGCTGTTTGAAGATGCCGGTCTTGATGACCGCGCCAAGATGATCCATTCCGCGTACTTTCGAAACATTGATTGAAACAATCCTCACGGCTTAGCCTTATCCTTTTTCTTGCCCGCGGCGCTTCTTCACCGCCTCCGCTACAAAAGAGCGGCGAAAAAAACTTTAGCCCGGCATGAAGTATTGTGCAAGGTATCATCTGCCAGTAACCGTGATAATGGACCGCAGTTTGTGGCAATATACATGTTCTTTTTGGCGTGGACAAACCGATGACTGCCAAACCCTTGAACGCTGCTGGATTATCCGTCCCGTCCCACGCTTCTTCGGGTTCTGGCTGGCATGCGATGACTGCGGGTTATTTCGGTTGGGCGCTGGACGCCTTTGATTTCTTCACCACGGTGTTTCTTCTGGACATCCTAGCGGTTCAATTTCACGTCTCGAAGACTGCCATCGTCTGGACGTTGACAGCGACCCTGGCCATGCGTCCCGTTGGCGCACTGCTGTTTGGGTTGCTGACCGACCGCTATGGCCGCCGTGGTCCACTAATTGGGGTCGTGATCTTCTTCTCGATCGTCGAATTTCTTTGCGGCTTTGCACCCAGCTTTCCGGTATTCCTCGGTCTCCGCGCACTCTACGGCATCGGCATGGGCGGCGAGTGGGGAGTGGGCGCTTCGCTGGTGATGGAAAGCGTGCCCGCACGGAGGCGGGGCTTGGTTTCTGGCTTTTTGCAAAGCGGATATTCCGTAGGTTACCTGCTGGCGGCACTGGCCGCCCGTTTTCTTCTTCCAGCCGGCGGCTGGCGAGCCATGTTTTGGGTTGGAGGCGCGGCCGGGGCCTTGTTGCCCTTTTATGTGTGGGCTTTCGTTCCGGAATCCGAGGCTTGGAAAAAGCATCGAGCGCCTTCGACCGGCGCAATTGTCCGGACGGCTTTCAAGGACCCCAAGAGCCTTGTGTATCTTGTCCTGATGATGACCCTGATGATGTTCCTTTCGCACGGCACCCAAGATCTCTATCCGGATTTTCTGAAGGCAGCGCACCATATCACTTCTCGCGCCGTCTCTGAAATGGCGATGCTTTACAATGTGGGCGCCGCGCTGGGTTCAATTGTTTTTGGGCAGCTCTCGGAAATGTTCGGCCGGCGGCGCGCGATCACGGCTGCCACGGTATTGTGCTTAATCTCGATCCCGGCCTGGGCGTTCGGCGGGTCCTGGTCAACGCTGGCCGCAGGTGCTTTCCTGATGCAGGCCGGAGTCCAAGGCACGTGGGGAATTATTCCAGCTCATTTGAATGAGCTGTCTCCCGATGCCGCGCGCGGCCTGATTCCGGGATTGGTTTATCAACTCGGCATCTTGATCGCCGCGCCGACCAATACCTTGGAATACGCCTTGCGCGCCCGTCTCGGTTATTCCTGGGCTCTGGCGTGTTTTGAAACGGTGACGATCGTGCTTTTGGCCATTGTCGTTGTGTTGGGGCCTGAGCAACGCGGGAGGAGCTTCTTACGGGAGTCAGAGCCGGAAGGAATAAACCTTGCTTCGAAATAGGAATTCGCTTGCCGGACTGTTTCAGGTGCAGCCGGGAGGCTTTCAACACACCCCGCACCGAGTTGATGCCGAGGGCTTAACTTAGGGCTGCGAGTTTTTCTTCAAGATTGCGGAGTGCGGCTTGCAACGATTCGTGCCGCCTCGGATTCGTTGCCGAAGCGAGGTCATTTAGAACCCGGGTCCGCGCAAGCTCCAGGCTTTCGCGCTCCCGCTGGCGGGCGCGTTGCTCCGGCGTCAGTAGGACGGCAGAGGACCGCGGACGCTTTGATTCAGCCGACTCGATTTGCTCTTCCACCGACTTACTTTCCCAGCCTCGTGCCATGCCGTTGTACCCTGATCTCCATTGTAGCCAGATTGCGCTTTCTTCGTAGAGAGAGCCGCTACGCCCGCATGCTCCATTACTTGGCAAGCGGCGCCGCTCCTATTTGTGCTGATTAGCCACACTGAACTCGCGCATCTCCCTGCAAGCGTGGATATCCCACAGGTGCACCACTGCCTGATGTGAGTCACCCCACGCCAGCAGCTTGCCATCGGGCGAGAATTGAGCAGGAGCAACAAGCTGCGGAACAGGGCAGCTTCGGCTCAAAGTTCCATTGCTCAGGTTCAAAGCGAATACACCGTCGCGGGCGGCAGCGAATAGAAGGCTTTGACGAGACGCAAAAGCCAGGGCAGCCAATGGCCCGTGCGGAGGAGGCACCTGTTGAAGCTTCTTGCCCGTATGAACGTTCCAAATGCAAATCCGGCGCACTCCCCCGCCGGCCAGGCTCCCGGCATCCGGGCTGAAAGCCAGCAGGAGGCTCGCTTCACATCCCAGGTAGGTCTGAATAACTTGGCCCGTCGTGCCGTTCCACAGGGCTGGCGGCTCAACACTGAGGAGGCCCAGCGGTTGGGCTGCGATCGAATTCTGGGACGTGAAGCGCGTGGCCGTCATTCCGGCCACGTCACGCGCCCATTTACTGATCAGTTCGCCCGTTTGAATGTCCCAAACTCTCAAGTGCGTTCTGGTTGCGGCCAGCCTCTGAAACACCAGCCCTGCCGCAATCCACTTTCCGTCAGGAGAAAACGCAACGGAAGATGGCAAGTTCCCGCTTAGTGGGGCGAAGTCGGAAAACCGCTGGACCACCCGGCCGGTCCCAACGCGCCAGACGCGCACAATGTCAAAGTGAAGATGCGGCCGGATCAGGTAGGTTCGCGGGATGAGAACCGCAGCCGCGATCAAATCGCCGTGCGGTGAAAGCGCAAGCGACCACGGCGCCGGCGCCCAGCCCCGGCTGTTAATTTCAGCCACACTCGCGCCTGAATCCACATCCCACACATGGAAATGAGCGCCCTGGGCGGCGGCGAGCCGCCTGCCATCGGCCGAAAAAGCGAGAGCGGGAACGATCTTCGAGCGCCCTGCGCCCCATCCCGGCAGCAGCTTCGCTTGGCGCTTCGCATGGATCGCTAAATAGATGAGCGTCATCGCGCCAAAGGTTACCGCCGGGATGACGATGGCCCACACAATGGATGGCGTCTTGAAAGGCGGCACGGGCACTTTCGATGCGGCCTTCGCCAGTTTTACGAAGTGGATCATTGGCAACCCCCTCTCCACACGCCGCGGTTAATAAATGATCTTTAGCGAAAACTGGAGTTGTCTTGAAGGCCCCGCGGTGTGGTTGATATAGCCGAAGCCGGAGCCCAGCGCGATGTTAGCCGGGATGGCGAAGTTGACAAGGTTAAAGACATTGAAGAATTCAGACCGGAATTCAAGGGTAGCGGCTTCGCTTCCATTCCGCCGGCCGATGGGGGTGTCCTTGATGACGGCCACGTCAAAATCCGTGTACCCCGGCCCTCGATAAGTATCCCGTCCAAGGGTTCCGAAGCGCCCTTGATTCGGACCGGTCCCGCCTGGCACATTGATAGGGATAAAGAAAAAGGATGAATTTCCTGCGCCACGGCCAAAGTAATCCTCTTGCGTCTGCCGGCTGGTAGAAAAAGCGGGCGGGCTCACTTGATCCGGGCGGTCAGCATTGATCGTGCCATATCCCGTCTGCTGGATGCCTGAAAAAACGCTGAATGGCGGCCCGCTGGTGAGCGATGAGACACTCAGAAACTCCCATCCATTTGTAAAGCGTTCCCCCAGTGGCCGCAGAAAGCGCACCCGCGTGAAGGGCAATTCCTGAATCACACTAAACGCCAGCACATGGGTCAAGTCAAAGTTGGAAGGTCCTTTTTCCGCCGCCGGATTCTGCGGATCCTGTGGGAAGGCCTGAAGAACCGTGCCGAGGGTTGGACTGCCGAAACCGGCGAGCACGGAACTGGTGTCATCCAGGGCTTTGCTGTAAGTGTAGCTGAGCTGAAAACCCAACCCGGCGCGCTGGGAAGTTTTATTGAGAGAAACCTGGAGCGAATGGTATGTGGAGTGCGACCGGTTGCTCATCAGGTTTTCCGGGCCGAATCCGCCCGTGGCTTGTCCCTGCGAATCAAAAACCGTAAACGGCGCGAATCCCGGCGCTGCCCCGCCGTAAGCGTTGGGAAATACGACACTCGCCAGGTGAATCCCCATGGTGGCCACGTAATCCGCATCCAGCGTGACGTCCGCAAATTGGTGTTCAAAGCCCGCCGTGTAGGTGGCAATGTACCCATTCTGGAAGTCGCGTGACATGCCAAAGATGGAAAGCGGGTGCGGCTGTCCGCCCGGAGTGGCGTTCGCCAAATCTTGTTCAAAGCGCATCAAGTCCATCACCGTGTTCGGGGGCACGGCCGTGGAAACCGGAGTTTGAAAAACGAGTTGGCCTTGTGGCGTGTAAAGCGGAGGCGTGTTGAACGGGACGGTGGAATTGGCGAATGGAACCGGGGTTGAAGGGGTGGCCGTGATGTAAGGATTGAACACAAAGGGGACGCCCCCGGTTAGGAAGTTATCCTGAAACAAATTGGTGAGGATGGTGGCGATGCCGCCACCCGCATGGATCATGGTTTTATCGGAAATACGATATTCAACGCTCAGCCGTGGATCCCAGCCGTTCCAATCCATGGGATAAGGAGGCTGAGGATTATAGAGCGCTTCCTCTTGCGCGCCCGGCGCCCACGGCGCCACCTCCTGCCCATTGGACCCCATGAAGCGCGGCTCTGAAGTGAGGTCTTTCGCCTCGGAGATCGGCGTTTCAACCTCATAGCGAAGGCCATAGTCTAGCGTCAAGTTGGGTGTGACTTTCCAGGTATCCTGGAGGTAAAGATTGTAGGCTTGCCGCCGGATCGCGCTTTCGCCGATGTGGCTGCCCTGCGGGAACAGGGGATATGCGACCGTTGCCGTGTATGAATAAGGCGTTCCGGAAAGGAATCCGGTCAGTGAATCCGGCAACGGCTGGCCTACCGCAATGTTGTGTTGGCCGCTGTCCGAGATAATGGGCGCTTGGGCATAGGCCGTGCCCCCGCCGAATTGAAATTGCCCGTTGGGCGATATCCCGAAGACCGTGGCGTCAACGTTGAAGCGGGCTTCACCTCCCATTTTGAGAATGTGGTGGCCGTGAACGTCAATCCAATCCTGACGAATCTGATACAGGTTGCCGAAGGAACCGGTCACCGTTCCACCCGGAGCATTAAACGGTTCGTAGATCCCATCGCCAAAGAGCAACGCCGGTTGCGTCTTGTTGATCGACGGGAAGACGGGCGTGGCCCGGATATAGCCCACGTGCGTCTGCGATGTGAGGTTGGGTGAGATGATGCGCGTATATCCCAGCGCCAGGTTTCGTTCGTGGTCGTAAAAGCGGACCGCGAAACTGGGATCAATAGCGGTCTGATCGGGATTGGTCAGCGGACCATTGATGTCACCAAAGCTGAACCTCCCAAAGAACTGCGACTTGGCGGAGGCGCGGTGGTCGATGCGGACGGAGAACTGATCGCTGTTCGTCACCACCGGCGAGGGGGTGGCATACGTGCGCGGTCCGTAGGGGCCGCCGGGATCATTGGGCAACGGATAGCGGGCCAGCACGGGGGCAATCGCCGGACTGACGGGAACCCTCAGCGTATCGCCTGGAAAGGCCGTGGTATCCAGTCCCAACCGTTCTGTGGCCGTGGGCACGGAAAGAATCTGCGTCGTACCCAGCACCTGCCGGAATCCTTGATATTCGCCGAAATAATAGGTCCGGTTGCGCCCATCGTAGACGCCAGGAATCACCAGCGGCCCGCCCTGGGTGATTCCGAATTCGTTGCGGTCGAAATGGGGCAACCGGCCGGGATTCGCCGGCGTCTGGCGGTCAAAAAAGTTACGGGCGTCGAAAGCGGAATTGCGGACAAATTCGAAGATGTCGCCATGCTCCTGGGATGTGCCGGACTTGGTGATGACATCCGTAAATGAAGCCGCGCCTTCCCCAATTTCCGCCGGCATCACCCCCGTGGATGATCGAACTTCCTGGATGGCATCCACATTGAAGTTGTCAAAGGTCGCGCCGCCCAATTCCGGGTCGGAGGTATAGACGCCATCCATCGCAAAAACGGCTTCCGTGCCGCGCTGGCCGTTCACTGCAAACTGCTGCGTGAAGTTGGCGGCTCCATTCGTATCCGTCATAGTCCCGGCCACCAAATGCAGCAATTGGCTGAAGTCACGGCCGTTCAAAGGCAGGCTCGACACTTGTTTGCTTGAAAGTTCCGCGCCTTCGGTTGAAGAACTGGGATTTACGGCTCTCCCCGGACTTGAGGATTGCGCCGCGGCAGTTTGCTGGTTCTGGCCCAAGTGAGCTGGCCCCGCGTTCACCGCCGCTCCATTGCAAGGTTGCAAGAGAAGCCTGTGGGTGGCGGGTGGAATCTGAATACAAAGAGAGAGCGACTCGCCTGGTGTAATGCCGATTCGCTCTTTGCCCCCGGTCTTGCCATCCGCCAGGGTCACGCTCAGCACATAGAGGCCCGGCGAAGCAACGTTGATTGAGAATAATCCTTTCTGGCCGGTAACCGTCTTGGAGATAACCCGGCCGCGTGCCGTCAACAATTCGACGGTGGCCCGCGCGGCGGGATTCCCCGCAGCGTCGCGCACCTTGCCGGTCACACGGGCGCCCTGTCCGGACGGAGCTGCGGCTCCGGCGGCCGAAGCCACCATCACAATTATCATCAGGAAAAGAATCAAGGTCCGCATCAAAGAGCCAAGAGATTATAGCTACTCACGTGGAGAGGTTGCCAGTAAATGATTTGGCAAACCATGCTGTAGGGTGGGTGCTTCTCAGTTTAGCAGGATACTTAAAAACCCTTTGCAGTATGTCATCCTGAGCGCAGCGAAGGACCTGTGTATTTCATTTCAGGTAAGACCCGAGATGCTTCGCTCAGCTTGACAGATCCGAATCATCCGGCATTAGGCGGGACGCTCCGCAGGTTCGGCGCCCGGGATCCTTTCCCGGGACGTCTCGCGCCGAAAATAGGCAGCAACCCGGTCGAAAAAGAGGTAGACCACGGGCGTGGTGAAGAGGGTCAGGGCCTGGCTCAGGATCAATCCGCCCACAATGGCAATTCCCAAGGGCCGCCGGAATTCAGATCCCATGCCTCTCGAAATGGCAAGGGGCAGCGCGCCGAGCATGGCCGCCATGGTCGTCATCATGATGGGGCGGAAGCGGAGCAGACAGGCTTCATAGATAGCATCGACCGGCGGTTTGCCTTCCTCGCGTTCCGCCATTAAGGCGAAGTCGATCATCATGATGGCATTTTTCTTGACAATGCCAATGAGCAGGATAATTCCAACCAAGGCGATGACGCTCAATTCCATGTGAAACAGGAGCAAGGCGAGAATGGCTCCAACGCCCGCCGAAGGCAGCGTGGAAAGAATGGTGATGGGGTGAATATAACTCTCGTAAAGAATGCCCAGCACAATGTATACCGCGGCCAGCGCGGCCAGGACCAGGAGAGGTTCGTTGGCCAAGGACACTTGGAAGGCCTGTGCCGTCCCCTGGAAGCTGGCATGAAGAGTCGCCGGCATCCGAATCTGGCTCTGCACTTGCTGAATGGCATCCACCGCCTGGCCCAATGCCACTCCGGGAGCAAGGTTGAAGGAGAGCGTGACCGCTGGGAACTGGCCCAGGTGGTTGACGGTGAGCGTTGCAGTAGATTCCTCAAAGTGCGCGAAGGCGCTGAGCGGAACCTCTTCGCCCGTGTTGGACCGCACGAATATGGCCTTCAGCGCGTCGGGATTCTGCTGGAAGGGCGGTGCCGCCTCCAGCACCACGTGATATTGATTGAGCGCGGTATAAATGGTGGACACCTGGCGCTGGCCGAAAGCGTCATACAAGGTGTTGTCGATGACCTGCGGGGTAATCCCCAGGCGGCTGGCCGTGTCGCGGTCGATCTCAAGAGAAGTTTGGAGACCGTGGCTCTGCTGGTCAGTCCCCACGTCGCGCAGCTCCGGCAAAGTCTGCAACTGCGCCATCAAGCGCGGAGCCCAATGGTTGAGTTCCTTCAGGTCCTGATCCTCCAGCGTGTACTGATACTGGGCGCTGGTGCCATGCCCGCCTACGTTGATATCTTGCACGGCCTGAAGGTAAAGCCTGGCCCCGGCGATGTGCGAGGTTTTGGGACGCAGCCGGGCAATGATCTGGTCCGCAGTTACTTTGCGAACGCTCAGGGGTTTCAAGGCGATGAACATCCGCCCGGTGTTCACGCTGCTTCCCCCGAATCCGCCGCCCACAAAACTCTCCACCGCATCGACGCCCGGATCGTTCATCACAATTCTGGCAAACTGGTCTTGCTTCTGGCGAAGTGCATTGAAAGAAATATCCTGCGAGGCCTGGACCATCCCCATAATGCGGCCCATGTCTTGTTGCGGGAAAAAGCCCTTGGGAATGACCACAAATAAATAGATGTTCAAAGCCAGGGTTAGCGCCGTGATGGTCAGGACCAGCGCCTGGTTATCCAAGACCCATTTCAGACTGATCCGGTATGCCCAATGCATCCCATCGAAGCCGCGCTCGAAGATGCGGTATAGGGATCCGTGCGTTCGCTCGTTTTCCGGCCGCAGGAACCGGGCGCACAGGGCGGGCGTGACGGTGAGCGAAATCAAGAGTGAAAGAAGGACGGCGGTGCTCAAGGAGACTGCAAACTCGCGGAAAAGCCGTCCCACAATGCCTTGCATTAGCAGGATAGGAAGGAAGACGGCAATGAGCGATGTGCTCATGGAAAGCACGGTGAAGCCAATCTCGCGGGCGCCGATCAGAGCGGCATGAAAGGCGTCCACACCGCTCTCCAGATAGCGCGTAATATTCTCAATCACCACGATCGCGTCATCCACCACAAACCCGGTTGAAATGGTGAGCGCCATGAGCGATAAATTGTCAATGCTGTAGCCGAGCAGATACATGACACCGAAAGTGCCCACCAAAGACAAAGGAACGGCGACGCTGGGGATGAACGTTGCCCACGCATCGCGCAGAAACGCGAAAACCACCAGCACCACCAGAATCACCGAGATCAGAAGCGTGATCTCTACGTCATGCACGGAGGCGCGGATGGTTTGCGTGCGGTCAAGAGTCACCGCCAGATGAATGGCCGGAGAAATCGAGGCGCGCAGCTCGGGAAGAATGGCGGTCACGCTGTCCACGGCTTGAATGATGTTGGCGCCGGGCTGCCGGAAGATGATCAGCAGGATGGCTCGCTGGCCGTTGGCGGTCCCGCCGGTATGGACGTCTTCCACGGAATCCACAACATCGGCCACATCGCTCAGCCGGACCGGCGCGCCATTCTGGTAGCCGACGATGAGAGGCTTATACTGACCGGCTTTGAGGAGCTGGTCATTGGCCCCCACGCTCCACTCGGATTGCGGTCCCGCCACGCTGCCCTTGGGCCGGAAGACGTTCACCGAAGCCAAAACCGACCGCAGTTGCTCAAGCCCGATACCGTAATTGTCCAGAACTTTGGGATTGGCTTCCACGCGGATGGCGGGCCGCGAGCTACCGCCTACAAAGACCTGGCCAATGCCTTCGACCTGGGCGATGCGCTGCGCTAGGATGGAATCTGCGGCGTCGTACAGGGTTCCGAGGGGAAGGCGGTCCGAAGTGAGCGCCAGAATCATGATGGGAGCGTCGGCGGGATTCGCCTTGCGGTAATTGGGATTGCCGGGCAGGTTCGCGGGCAACTGGCTGCGCGCCGCATTGATCGCCGCTTGCACGTCTCGGGCCGCCGCGTTGATGTCGCGGCTCAGGTCGAATTGCAGAACCACCGAAGTCGAGCCGAGCGAGCTTACCGAAGTCATTTCTGAAAGCCCGGCGATGCGGCCAAATTGCCGTTCGAGCGGTGTGGCCACGGCGGAAGCCATGGTCTCCGGACTCGCCCCCGGCAAGCCCGCGCCGACAGAAATGGTGGGGAAATCCACTTCCGGGATGGGAGCGACGGGTAGAAGGCGGTAGCCCGCAATGCCGCCCAAAAGTAGGGCAACCGCGAGCAGCGAGGTGGCGACCGGGCGCCGGATAAAAGGGCCGGAGATATTCATGCAGGGTCTTCAGCCGGTTGAGATGAAGCAACATTGCTGGACGAGGCAGAGCCTCGCAAATACCGGGCGAGCCGGTCAAAATAGAGATAAACCACCGGAGTGGTGTAGAGAGTCAACACCTGGCTCAGAATCAGGCCGCCCACGATCGTGATTCCCAGCGGGCGCCGAAGCTCAGCTCCCGTGCCCGTCGCCAGAGCCAGCGGCAATCCACCGAGCAGCGCGGCCAAGGTGGTCATCATAATGGGACGAAAGCGGAGCAAGCACGCCTCGTAAATTGCATCCAACGGCGTCTTTCCTTGCTCCCGCTCCCCCTCCAGCGCAAAGTCAATCATCATAATGGCGTTCTTCTTCACAATCCCGATGAGCAGGATGACGCCGATCAGCGCAATAACGCTGAATTCGGTGTGGAACAGCAGCAGGGCCAGGATGGCCCCCACGCCCGCCGAAGGCAGTGTCGACAAAATGGTGAGCGGATGGATGTAACTTTCATAAAGAATACCCAAGACGATATACACCGTGATCAAAGCCGCCAGAATCAGCAGCGGCTCATTGGCCAAAGACGCCTGGAATGCCGCGGCCGTTCCCTGAAAGCTGGCGTTGATCGAGGTCGGCATGCCAATCTCCGCGCTGGCTTTGTTGATGGCGTCCACCGCTTGGCTCAGGGACGCTCCCGGCGCCATGTTGAAGGATAAAGTGACGGCGGGGAACTGGCCCTGGTGGTTAATTTCAAGACTGGAGTTTGAGGGCTCGAAGCGCGCGAAGGAGCTCAGCGGAACCTGTGTTCCGGTGCTGGTGTTGACGAAGAGATTCTTCAGCGCGTCGGGACTCTGCTGGAAATTCGGAGCAACTTCCAAAACCACGTGATACTGGTTGAGTTGAGTAAAGATGGTGGAAATCTGGCGCTGGCCGAAAGCGTCGTAAAGTGTATTGTCGATCGCCGCCGGGGTCACGCCCAGGCGGCTCGCCGTGTCGCGGTCAACCACCAATGAGGTTTCCAGGCCGTGATTCTGCTGATCCGTCGCCACGTCGCGAAGCTGAGGCAAGGCTTGGAGCTTCGCCGCCAGGCGCGGCGCCCAGGTGTTTAACTCGGCGGCGTTGGCGTCCGCCAGGCTGTATTGGAACTCGGTGCGGCTGATGCGGTCGTCAATGGTGAGGTCCTGAACCGGCTGCATGAATAGGGTGATGCCGTGGACCTTGGCAAGCTGGGGTTGCAGGCGGCGGATGATCTCCGACGCCGTGGCGTTACGCTCCTCAACGGGCTTCAGCGTGATCTGAATGCGCCCGCTGTTCATCGTCATGTTGGTGCCGTCGACGCCAATAAATGAGGAAACGTTGGCCACCGCCGGGTCTTTCAGGATTACGTCCACCAATTGTTGCTGCTCTTCGGCCATCGCCGGAAACGAAACGGTCTCAGACGCCTCCGAAGTTCCCTGGATCACGCCCGTGTCCTCCACCGGGAAGAATCCTTTGGGCACAATCACGTAAAGATAAATGGTCAACGCCAGCGTGCCCAGCGTGATCATCAGCACCGCCGGCTGGTGGCCCATCACCCAGCGCAGCGAGGCGCCGTACTTCTCAATGGAATACTCAAACACCCTTTCCGACCAGAGATAGAATTTGCCTTGCTCTTCTTCCGGGCGGTGGCGCAGAAGCCGGGCGCTCATCATGGGCGTGAGCGTGAGCGAGACGATGGCGGAGATGATGATGGTGACCGCCAGAGTGATCGCAAACTCGCGGAACAGCCGGCCCACCACGTCGCCCATGAATAACAGGGGAATCAGCACGGCAATCAGCGAAACGGTCAACGAAAGAATCGTGAAGCCGATCTGCCTCGATCCCTTCAGCGCCGCCTCCAGCGGTGAGTCGCCCTGTTCGATAAAACGCGAAATGTTCTCAATCATTACGATGGCGTCATCCACCACAAACCCTGTTGAGATGGTTAACGCCATCAGCGAAAGGTTGTCCAGGCTGAAGCCAATCAGGTACATGACTCCGAAAGTGCCCACCAGCGACAACGGAACCGCGATGCTTGGAATGATGGTGCCCGAAAGCGTCCGCAGGAACAGGAAGATGACCAGAATCACCAGGCCGACGGTCATCGACAGTTCCCATTCCACATCCCGGACAGAGGCGCGGATGGTGGTGGTGCGGTCGGTGAGGACCCTCACCTGGACCGAGGCAGGCAGCGCCGTTTCCAGGCGGGGCAGCAAATCCTTCACGCGGTTCACGACGCTGATGATGTTGGCGCCGGGTTGCCGCTGGACGTTCACAATGACGGCGGGTGACTGGTCCATCCATGCCGCCTCTTCGGTGTTTTCGGTGCCGTTCACCGCCTGCGCCACGTCCGAAACCCGCACCGGAGAGCCATTGCGGTAAGCAATGACAATGGGCCGGTAATCGGGAGCAGACATCAATTGGTCATTGTCGTTGATGGTGTAGGAGAGCCGCGGACCCTGCAAAGTTCCTTTGGCTTGGTCAACATTGGAGGCCGCAAGCGCCGTCCTCATGTCTTCCAGGCTCAGCCCGTAACTGGCGAGCACGGTGGGATTGGCTTGAATCCGTACTGCCGGGCGCTGCCCGCCGTCGATAGAAACCAATCCGACGCCCAGAACTTGGGAGATTTTCTGCGCCAGGGTGCTGTCTGCCAGGTCCTCCACCTGCGGGAGTGGAAGGCTGGATGATGAGAGACCCAGGGTCAGAATCGGCGCATCGGCCGGGTTCACTTTGCTGTAAACGGGGGGATTGGGCAGGTCGGGCGGCAGATAGGTGCCCGCCGAATTAATCGCCGCCTGCACTTCCTGTTCGGCTACATTGATATCCTGATCCAGGTCGAACTCCAAGGTGATCTCCGAAGCTCCCGAGGAGCCCGTCGAGGTCATTTCCTTGAGTCCCGGCACCTCCCCGAATTGCCGTTCCAGCGGCGCCGTGACCAGGGCCGTCATAACATCCGGACTGGCGCCTGGGTAAAACGTAATGACTCGAATCGTCGGATATTGCACTTCGGGCAGCGCCGAGACCGGCAACTGCGTGTAGGCAACAAATCCGGCAAGCAGAATGGCCGCCATCAACAAGGACGTTGCAACCGGCCGGAGAATAAAAATGCGGGAGGGATTCACGAACTCTTCCTTCCGGCTGCGGCGGGAGCGCGGGACACCTGGGGCGTTACGTGGCTGCCGTTGCGCAGCTTGTCCTGCCCGTCTGTGACTACGGTTTCACCCGCTTCAACACCGGAATCAAGGATCACATCGTTGTCCTGCGTCAGTTCCACCCGCACGGGGCGCTGCATTACGGTGCGGTCCGGGCCTACGGCGAAGACGTAGTCGCCCTGCGTGCCCCGTTGGAGCGCCGCTGCGGGTACCACCAACGCATTGTGCAGGACTTCGGTCTGGATATGGACGTTCACAAACTCATTGGGAAACAACGTTTCATCCCGGTTTTGGAAAGTTGCCTTAAGCCTTAAGGTTCCCGTGGTCTGATCAATGCGATTGTCCGTGGCTTCCAATTTTCCGCTGGCGATTTGATGTTGATCGGACCGGTCGTAAGCTTCAACGGGGAAAGACTGTCCCCTTCGCAACCCCTGAAGAATTGGCGCCAGTTGTTCCTCGGGCAGCGTGAAAATAACAGCGATGGGTTGCATTTGCGTGATCAGGACAATTCCCGCGGTCGAGGGTTGCACCATGTTCCCCACGTCCACCATCCGCAAGCCGGTCTTTCCAGAAATGGGCGCCGTGATCTGGCAATAGTCCAGGTTCAGCTTGGCGTTGGCGATGTTCGCTTTGTCCGCCACCAGCGAACCCTGAAGCTGCTCGACCAGGGCATTTTGCGTATCCAACTGCTGCCGGGGAATCACTTGATCGGCCCACAGGGCCTTATCGCGGTTCAAGTCGAGAATGGCGTCACGGACCTGGGCCTGGTCGTGATCGAGCTGGCCTTGTGCCTGCTGCAACTGCACTTGATAGGGGCGAGGATCAATCTGCGCCAGCATCTGCCCGGCCTGCACGTGATCGCCTTCGTTAAATAAAATCTTCATGATTTGGCCGGTCACCCGGGTTTGAACCGTCACCGTGTTGTACGCGGTCACGGAGCCGAGCCCGGTTAGATGAACCGGGAAATCCTGTCTTTTGACCTGGGCCACTCCCACCGGAACCGGGCGCAAGGCTGCGGCTCGCGCTTGTTGCGCCAGCAGGTTTTGCTCTTCTTGCTGGCGCCGCGTTGCCGCCCTCCACCCCAGCACTGCAATCACCGCAAACGCCGCCACCAGAACCCAAGGGATCCACCGCCGGTGCGGGCCTTGGGGCGCGTTGACTTCCCTTTCCGAAAGCCTTGGTAACACTTCATGAGTCGCCATCGTCAATCACCCGTCGCTCTTCCTTCTGGTCTTTGAAGGTTTGGCCTTATGGCGCCAAATCCTTATTGTAAACTGACGCGCCAACCGGACGGAAGGTTTCAAAACGGCGTAAAAGGAGTGTAAATTGTTTTTTGTCCGGGCAGAACACGAGACGATACACAACGTGGTAAGCCGGCGGCGCACCAAGACTGGTGCGCTGCTCATAGAGCGTACCTGAAGTCTCTACATTTCAGGGGTCATGGAGTTTCCGCCAAGGCGCCAGTGCTTTCATCCTGAGCCCTTCGCCTGTCATCCTGAGCGAAGCGAAGGATCACTGTATTTGATCTTTTTCCCGGCAGCGAACGAACTGGAGATGCTTCGTGGAGTTAACCCTGAGAGAAATACCGGGATCCTTCGCTGCGCTCAGGATGACAGGTTGGCCGCTCAAATGTGGAAACTCGAAGCTTCGAGCGGCGCCATCCCGGCTAAGCTGCCCCCATGCCCCCCAGCGGCATTATCAGTATTATGGTGAGCGCAAACTTCCGCTTTCCAGGAAGTCTGCGGCTTTTCGCCGGTTCACGAATTAAACCCGCAGAGTTTGAAATATGCAAACTCTGCGCTCTTCGCGATGGTGGCGGCCCTGCCATGGGATATTGTGCCCCGGCGCAATCCCGGCTAAACTGCCCCCATGTTACGCCCGCAGCATGATTATGACGAGAATCATCTGGCTACATTAGCGCGGCCGCAAATGCAGTAGTGGCGCGGTTTGGCTTTTGTAGCGGCGAGTTTACCTCGCCAATTGGCGGCGTAAAGCCGCCCCACCATCTAAGAGGAGCGGTGCGGCTTGGGTGGCGGGCTGAACATGACCCCAACGGCAAGGGCAGGCGCCAGCCTCGGAATTTCCAGGTTCTGGCCATGACGGGTCGGCGAAGCATCGCATTTGTCTCACCGGCGCATTTCGAACCTGCTATGCTGAAAGGCGCAAAGGCAGTGCGATAATAGGCGATCGATGAGGTGGCGCCGCCTTTTATCCTTCCAATAAACATGGAGCTTGGAATTGATGAGCACAACGGCACAACTTGAGAACTACGTTGGCGGCGGATGGTCGGCAACATCCGCGACAGAGCACTTGCCGGTTACGAATCCAGCCACCGGCGAAGTGATGACGCAAGTACCCTTGTCATCGGCGGTAGATGTGGAGCGCGTGGTGCAAGCCGCGGCCAAAGCCTTCCCGGAATGGCGGCGCACTCCGGCGGGAGATCGCATTCAATACCTCTTCAAGCTCAAGAACATTCTTGAAGAAAACATCGACAGCCTGGCCCGCACCCTCACCAACGAGGCTGGCAAGACTTATGGCGAATCGGTGGGCGAGCTGCGCCGTGGCATCGAAAATATTGAGACGGCGTGCGGGATTCCGCTCATGATGCAGGGGGTTAACAACGAGGACATTGCCAGCGGCATTGATGAAATGATGATTCGCCAGCCGCTTGGCGTGGTGGCCGCCATCACGCCTTTTAATTTTCCCGGCATGATTCCGCTCTGGTTCCTGCCCTACGCCATCGCCTGTGGCAATACCTTCATCCTCAAGCCGTCTGAAAAAGTTCCCATGACCGCCTGGAAACTTTTTGAGCTGATTGAGAAGACCGGCTTGCCGCCCGGAGTGGTGAACTTAGTCCACGGCAACAAACCCACGGTGGATACTTTGCTTGACCACCCGGCCATCCGTGCCATCAGCTTTGTGGGATCCTCTCCGGTGGCCAAGTACATTTATAGCCGGGCCGCAGCCAACGGCAAACGCGCCCAGTGCCAAGGCGGAGCCAAAAATCCAATCGTGATCCTGCCCGACGCCGATGTTGAAATGACCAAGCAGGTCCTTAGCGATTCCGCTTTCGGCTGCGCGGGTCAACGCTGCCTGGCGGCGTCATTGGTCTTCACCGTGGGCAGCGCCCGCAAGCCCTTCACCGAAGCTTTGGCGGACGCCGCATCCTCCCGTGTCGTGGGCTATGGCCTGGATGAGGGTGTACAAACCGGCCCCGTCATCAGTGCCGAGAGTAAGGCCCGGATCGAAGGTCTGATCGAAGCTGGCGTCAAAGAAGGAGCCAAATTGCTTGTAGATGGCCGCAACGCGCGGATCAAGAATTACGAGAAGGGAAATTTCATTCGACCCACGATTCTTGAAGACGTTCCAGCGGCAGGAACCACCGTCAAAACAGAGATTTTCGGGCCGGTGCTGAGCTTGATTCACGTGGAAACCATCGACGTGGCCATCCAGGTTGTGAACAGCCAATCTTACGGCAACATGGCTTGCTTATTTACTCAGAGCGGCGCGGCCGCCCGCAAATTCCGCTATGAAGCGCAGGTGGGAAATATTGGTATCAACCTGGGGGTCGCCGCTCCGATGGCTTATTTCCCGTTTACCGGATGGAAGGGAAGTTTCTTCGGCGACCTTCACGCCCAGGGACGCGATGCCATCGAATTTTATACGGACAAGAAAGTGGTCATCGAGCGTTGGCCCAAAGAGTGGTCCCGCAAGTTCTAGGCGCTTCGCCCAGCGACGGATCGCCGTTTTCCGGTAGTGGCGCAGTTTGGTTGCTGTAGCGGCGCTCTATGAGCGCCGACCCAGAATCGTCAACGGTTTTCGGCGCTCATAGAGCGCCGCTACAGCAAATTGCGCCACTGCCCGTTTTCCCAATCCGGGTGTATGAAGCCCGTGGGTGTGTTAATTTGAGGGAAGGAGAGTCTGATCTCGATGCCAACTCCTGTCGCTTCTCAGATCGAAATAGACGACCAGGGCGTGGCCTGGATCACGGCCACTAACACCAAGGTTGTCGAGGTTGTCCTCGACAAAATGGCCTACGGCTGGAGCCCCGAAGAAATGCATTTCCAGCATCCACACCTCTCGCTCGCGCAGATTCACTCCGCATTGGCCTATTACTACGAGAACAAAGAAAGACTGGACGACGAAATTGAGAGCGGCTACCAGGAGGCGGAAGCTTTAAGATCGAAATGGTCCCGCTCCGCCCTTCGTCAGAAACTCCTCACCCTGAAGAAAAACGAGTGAGCCTGCGCTTCTATATGGATGTTCACGTCCCCTTCGCCATTACCTCAGAGTTGCGCTTGCGCGGCCTGGATGTGCTGACGGCGCAGGAAGACGGGGCGGGAGAGTTTAAGGACCTGGAACTGCTCGATCGCGCCTCAGCCTTGGGACGAGTGCTGGTCACCCAGGACGGCGGCTTCCTTCGGGAGGCTGCCCGACGTCACGACCAGACTATCCAATTCGCCGGCGTCATATACGTTCCCCAGCTTGAGGTCACCATTGGACGCTGCGTGATGGACCTGGAGCTTATTGCGCGAGCCTGTAATCCGGAGGAATGGATTAACTGGGTCGAATACCTACCCCTCTGATGAGCGGGTAGCGGCGAGCCGCCGTCAGCGTTTCGATCTGCGACTTCAAAGGATGACCCTTGCTCAGGACCCTTTCTTCACGGTTTGAGCTTCGCAGACGGACGCGATGGCGGACTCCAACACTCCGAGTCCTTCCTCGAATTGGTCGTCACTAATCACCAGCGGCACGAGCAGGCGGATCACGTTATCGTAGCTCCCGGCGGAAAGCACGATCAGGCCGCGCTGGTAACTGGCTTGAACAATTTTCTTGGTCTCTTCGCCGGCGGGTTCGTGCGATTGCGCGGAGCGGACGAACTCGATGGCCCGCATGGCGCCGATTCCACGCACGTCACCAATCAGCGGCCAGCGGCCCTGCCATGCACGTGCCCGTTGCGCAAAACGGTCACCCAGAATATTAGCCCGGGCGAGGAGGTTATAGCCCGCCTCTCCGCCGTGATTGTCGTTGGTTTGAGCGTCGCCGCCTTCGCCGTTGGCGCTTCCGCGCTCAAACGCGTCGATCACCGCCAGCGCGGCTTCGCAAGCCAGCGGATTTCCTCCAAAAGTTCCGCCCAATCCGCCAGGTTCCGGAGTGTCCATGATCTCTGCCCGGCCCGTCACCGCCGCCAGTGGCAATCCGCCACCCAGCGATTTGGCCATCGTCACAAGGTCGGGCACAATGCCCAACCGCTCACAAGCGAAAAGAGCGCCGGTGCGGCCAAAGCCGCTCTGCACTTCATCGGCGATGAACAGGATTCCATGATGGCGGCAGATTTCCTGGAGAATTGTAAAGAACTCCGCCGGAGGCGTCACAAATCCTCCTTCGCCCAGCACCGGCTCCACAATGAGCGCCGCAACCGAATCCGGCGAGACGACGCGCTTGAAGGTGTCTTCGAGATGCTGGGCGCAGAAGACATTGCAGGATGGGTATTGCAACGAATAGGAACACCGGTAGCAATAGGCGTAGGGGATCCGGTAGACGTCGCTGGCAAAGGGTTCAAAACCGCGCTTGTAGGGCTTGATTTTGCTGGTGAGCGACAGGGTGAGCATCGTCCGCCCGTGGAAAGCATCTTCAAAACAGATGATGGCCGGACGGCGCGTATAAGCCCGCGCGATCTTGATGGCGTTCTCCACAGCTTCCGCGCCACTGTTCACCAGCAAGGTCTTCTTCGGAAAGTCGCCGGGCGCCAATGCGTTCAGCCGCTCTGCGAGGCGCACGTATCCGTCGTAGGGCATGACATGAAAACAGGTATGGAGGTAACGATCGACTTGAGAGTGGAGAGCCTTGACCACGCCGGGGGCGCGATGGCCAACGTTTAGGCAGCCCAGTCCGCCCGCAAAGTCGATGAAGCGGTTGCCGTCGACATCTTCAATCACCGCTCCTTCGCCGTGCTCTACAAAGATGGGCGTCATGTTGTAAGCGGCGCGGGGAACCGCAGCGGACCGGCGTTCCATCCATTCGATTGACCGCGGCCCGGGAATGGGAGTGCGTAATTGTATGGTGGACATATGAACCTCGACACTCAAGAGCAATCAGCAGTCAGCCATCAGCGGCCAGCCAAAACAAAGCGGCGCGGGCTAAGGACTGAAAGCTGGCGGCCAATCTGTCATTCTGAGCGAAGCGAAGAATCCCGGCATTTCTCTCAGGGTAAACTCCGCAGAGTATCTCCTGTTCGTTCGCTGCGAAGGAAGATGTCAAATACAGTGATTCTTCGCTTCGCTCAGAATGACAGGGCTGGAGGCCGACCGCTTCTTTTTTATTCTTTTTTAATACCAGCCAATGGGCTGCTCGTTGAGATTGATATACACTTGCTTGGTTTCCAGATATTCCTCAATGCCCCCGGGACCCAGCTCACGGCCAAAGCCGGACTGCTTATAGCCTCCCCAGGGAGCTTCGACGTAAGTCGGCTGCATATGGTTTACCCAGACGATCCCTGCGCGCAGAGCTTTCACCACCCGCATAGCCCTGAAAATGTCACGCGACCAGACGGCTGCGGCAAGGCCGTAGGGCGTATCGTTAGCAATGTCGATCGCTTCCCTCTCATCCGCAAAGGGAATGACCGCGGCCACCGGTCCGAACACTTCCTCGCGCGCAATGCGGGCGTTGTTGGGAACATCGTAGAAAATAGTGGGGGCGACGTAGTAACCACGGCCCATGTTCTCAGCCCGGCCGCCGCCAATAGCGGTCTTGGCCTCTTTCTTTCCGATTTCCTGATAGGACATCACCCGCTCATACTGTTCTTTGCTCACCAGCGGGCCCATCTTCGTTTCTCGTTCGAGCGGAGGCCCGAGTTTGATCTTCTTGGTCTTTTCGGTCATAGCTTCAAGGAACGTGGGATAGATCGAGCGCTCCACCAAAATGCGGCTCCCTGCAGAACACACTTCTCCTTGATTGATGAAGACGCCGAACAGCGCGCCATCCACCGCCGCCTCGAAATCCGAATCGGCGAAGAAAATATTGGGCGACTTGCCGCCCAGCTCGAGCGTCACGCGCTTCACCGTGTCCGCCGCCATCTTCACGATCTGCTTCCCCACCGCCGCGCTGCCCGTGAACGCGATCTTGTTCACGCTGGCATGTTGAACCAGCGGCGCTCCGGCGGTTTCCCCGAAGCCGGTGACGATGTTCACCACCCCAGGAGGCAATCCTACGTCCGCGAGCCATTTGCCCATTTCCAGCGCGGTCAGCGGCGTCTGTTCGGCGGGTTTCAACACACACGTGCACCCTGCGGCCAGCGCCGGCGCCAGCTTCCAGGCAGCCATCAGCAATGGATAATTCCAGGGGATGATCTGGCCGGCCACGCCCACCGGTTCCTTCAGCGTCAGGCTCAGGGCATTGTCGGGTACGGGGTTAACCTGCCCCGTGACCTTGGTGGCGAGGCCGCCGTAATACTCGAAACAGGTCGCAACGTCATTGATGTCAAATTCGGCTTCGACAATGGGCTTGCCCGAGTTGCGCGATTCGATCTCCGCCAGCCGCGCGCTCTCCTTGCGGACGCGCTCCGCCAGGCGGAACAGAATCCGGCCGCGCTCCTGCGCCGTGGTCGAACCCCAGGGGCCGGAGTCGAATGCCTCGCGCGCCGCCCGCACCGCAAGGTCAATATCTTCTGCGCCGGCCTCCGGCGCTTCCGCGATCACGTCTTCCGTCGATGGATCATAGACCGGGAAATAACCGCCCCGCGCGGCTTCCACCCACTCGCCATGAATTAACATTCGATAGCGTTGCATGACTTCTCTCCCCGATAGCGTCCTTCAGATGGCGCTCAAGCGAAGCGCGAGAGTTCTTGGACGGCGCGATAAGCCTGGTCAATGGCGCAGTCCGTATAGGCCCGCGCACCGGCGTCGGAATTGGCAATAGCAATGCGGCCAAACGGCTGGCGCGCGATGACGCAAGGGCGCTCGTTCTCCGGCCAATGCGGGTCGAACAAAGGGTTGTATTCGTAAGCATACCCGTGCGCCCAGCGGTTCACCGTGATGGCCTCAATGTCGCGAGCAGGATCGAAGCCCGCGGAAGATAACATGCGCCCGAGTTGATCGCGGATGTTGCGCTCGAAGGTGGCATACGGCGTGCGATAGAGCTCAAAACGGCCGGCGCGATGCTGATCGCGCTCGGAGAGTCCGGGTTGGCACGGGGTCCGCAACAGGAAGAGCACCATAGGGTCTTCGGGATTGCTCGGGAACTGATATTGCCCGATGCTGACCGGGAAATCCAGCGCCGCATAAGGGTGGAAACTGCCCGGCGCAATAATCTGGCTCACACCCAACTTATGGAATGAAGTCCAATTGCGGATTGCCACGTGAGTGTAAACCAAGGGCGTTTTAACGCCGTAGCCGAGCGCCTCTTTCTGTTTTTCTGGAAGCCCGGAACAAATGTAAGGGATCAGCATGTTGTAACAGGCGAGCACGCAAACCTTGCCTTGAACAGAGTGGAGCTTCCCACCTTGCGTGTAGGCCACCTCGACCTCTTTGGCGGAGTCGGCTGGTCCCAAATGGCGCGCCCGAACCGCCGTGCTGTTCAGCCGAATCCGAACCGATGAACTGGCGACGTCCAAGCGTGTGTAATCAGCGCGAGCCGTGACCACATCGTCCATCGTGTGGCCGGGAATCGCTCCCGGGATCAGAGAGCGCACCAACAATCGCGCGATGGAGGCGTTGCCGTCGGGAAAGTGGAAAATGTAAGGTTCTTCTTTCTCCTTTTTGCCACCGGGGACGAGCTCCATTCCTTCGAAGCCGGGCAGGGGATTCCCGTAATCGTCGCCTCCCAGGAAACAGTCGATCGCCGATACCGCATCAATACCCACGCCCCAAAGGTCATTCGTCCTGTCCTGGAAGAAAGGCAGCACATCCTTGTGGAGCTTGACGATCTGGATCAGAAAGTCCGCATAGTTGATCTTGGCCAGCCGGGCATACTTCTGCTGCCGCGAAAGTCCCGGCAAATAGTCAACCTTTTCCGTGTAGATGCGAGCGATGTCGCGGCGCGCCACTTCTGAAAGGGGCGCTTTGGCCATGAATTCGGGCCAGGGCAGCTTGCCCATTCCAGCTACGAAACGGTCTTCGCCGAAGGTCTCCCGGTTATAGAAGACGCCGGTTCCCAGGTTCATGGATGAATAGAGTTTGCGGTTGTAATCCTTGTAAAACGGTTGTGTATTAATTCCAATGTCCATCAACAACTGTTTGGCGTTGGCGCTATAAAGCCCCGGGCTTTCGATTGACTGTGTGCCACCGTAGCCGAGCAGAAAGCGGTTGCCGGCGCGGAATTCGTTACGCTTGGCATGGCCGCCGAAGTCGTCATGGTTATCCAGGAGGAGCACGCGGGCCTGAGAGCCAGCCTGCTGGCGGTAAAAGTGCGCAGCAGCCAGCCCGCTGATGCCCCCGCCCACAACAACCAAGTCGTAGGTTTCACCCGTGTTGACCGGCTCGCCCGCCGTCTTCCAGAAGTCGCCGTCGCGGTTGGTGTGAGCCACTTCAAAAGAGCCCGGATGGTTGCCTCTCATCCCCGTGAGGGCGGGCGGATAGTATCGGGGATCCTGTGGAGTGATGCCCTTTGCGAGGAACGGCTCCTGCGCCGAGATGTCCGGGCCTTTGCCTTCAGGAGGCGTCGAGGGCATGGTCAGCTCGCCGCCGTCCGCGAGAGCTTCCACGGGCAAAAGAGTTGCGCCCAGCGTCAACGCCACCCCATTCAGAAAATCGCGCCGGGTGATAGCCCGGTCCATGCCGAGCTCGCGATCAAGAGCCGGATTGCGATCATCATTTTCCATAGCAGTGGTCCGTTATTTCTCCAACCTCTCGTTTGATTGACCCGATTAAACGCCGGGCGCCGGTTGCGGCTTCCGGTGGCCATACACATAAAAGAAGAAAACAGCCAGACCGATGAAGGCTGCCGTTCCCCCCATCATCCAGGTTTCGTAGGAGAGGATCGAGGTAATCTGCTGCGCTGGATAGAACGCGAAAACGATTCCAAGCGTGGTCATTAACAATCCGCTCGATCCGGCCAGGACAAGAACGCCCTTGGTATAGTGTCCCTTCGCCGCCGAAGGATCGAGACCGATCTTGAGGATTGCGCCAAACATATAAAGGAACGGCACCAATTGCAGGACCACCGCCAAAGAGAGCATCCTCTGGAAAGTTTCCTGCACGCCGGAGCCGAGAAAACTGATTAAAACCAGAATGGTTGACACGGTGGCATGAACGATCAGAGCCGCATAAGGGGTGCCGTAGCGGGGATGGACCTTACCCAACCATTTCGGCAAGCAGGAGTCGAGGCCCGCAACGAATGGGATGCGCGCCGAACCAGCCAGCCACGCGGAACCGATTCCGGCGATCGAAAGGCTAAGCATCAGAGCGAAAGGCGGGACAATCCAGGCGGCCCCTACGCGGTTGGCCATGTGGCCCACGGCCTGCATAATTCCTTCGAGAACATTGATATCCTTTTTGCTGACCGCAAGCAGCAGCGTGAGCGTTGCGGCAATGTAGAGAGCTCCGGAAATCACGCCTCCCCAGGCGACTGCGCCGGGAAGAATTCGTTCCGGCTCTTTGATTTCGTCACCCATCACGGAGGCCAGTTCCAGTCCCACCAGCCCAAAACAGATCACCCCGAAGGAATTGAGCAGGGAACGCGAATTGGAAGGGATGCGAAAGTCCGCCGCGCTCAGGGTGGTCCCGAAGTGCAACCATACGATGACGCCTAAGCCGATCAATGCCGCTGCCGCAATCCCGGTGCCGATGCTGCCAACGTTATTGATCCACTTCCCGACGCCCAATCCCACGATGTTCAGCGCGACTAACAACGCCAGCAATGTCAGGGATACCGCCACGGCGAAAGGCTTGTTATCGGCAAGTGACGCATGGCCGGGACCTAGAATGAAGACCGAAACTCCCACGAAGTACAACATGACCGTCGGCACATACATCATATTGTTTGTCCAGTAGCACCAGCCGGAGAGAAAACCGTGAAAGTCGCCAAACACTTCCTTGGCCCAAAGGTAAACACCGCCTTCACCCGGATACCGGTGAGCCAGCTCGATGACGGCAACACCTTGCGGCAGAAAGAAGAGCAGAAGGGAAATGATCCACAACCAGACGGTGATCCCGCCATTTGCCGCGATGCTGGGAACTACGTTCAGGTTGAAAACTGCTACCACAAACAGCAGCACCAAGTCCCAACGGCCGAGAGCGCGATGGAGCTTGGCCTTCTCACTCTTCGCGAGCTGCGTTTCAGGGACGGACGAAGCGATCATCGTCTGGGGTCCATGTCCAGGTCCTCAAGGTCTGGGGTAGTGTCTCAGTTTGTTTGCTGTAGCGGCGCTCGGAGCCTGCCCTGGAAGGGAGCGCCGAACTTGGATCTTCAACGGTTTCCGGCGCTCCCTTCCAGGGCAGGCTCCGAGCGCCGCTACAGCAAACTGCGTCACTACCAAGGTCTGGGTGGTTCTCGCCTTAGCGGCGAGCGCGTTCATAACACGACTCAACCGGGGAAGCACAGTCCGGCTGCCGCTACCAAGCAAGCACGACCCATTTGGGTCAAGGTCGAGGAGAGTGGAAAACAAAAAAACTTTGTAACAAAAATATACGTCGCATGCAGGACGCCCTAAAAGATGAGCCGTTGCGATCAGTGGGCTACGGCGGCCCGGCGCTCCTGTTGCGCCTTCGCCAGGGCTGGCGCAATTTCCGCAAAAACCTCCAGGTGCCGGTCAATTTCCGCCTCGGTATGGGCCACGGACAGGGTCCATTGTTCGTCCCACCAGTGGGCTTGTGGCAGCACGCCGCGATTGACCATCGCGAACCAATAATGCCGCCACAGGTCAACGTCAATGGTGATCCAATCCCGGTAATTGCGGACGGGCTTGGGATAGATCATCAGCGCCCCATTGGCCCCTGCGCCAATACAATACGCCGTCAGTCCCGCTTGCTGGATGATGCGATTGTGGCCGTCCACCAACCGGGTGTTCAGCCGGTTGATCTGCTCGTAAGCGGCGGGCGTCAGGACTTCGCGGAAAGTGGCGATCCCGGCCGCCATCACCAAGGGGTTGGTGTTGTAAGTTCCGGCATGGAACACCTTGTGCTGCGCAATGGCGTCCATGACGTTCTTGTTCGCCGCATAAGCCGCCAGCGGAAAACCTCCACCAATGGATTTTGCCAGGCAGATGATGTCGGGCTTGATCCTGAAGTACTCGCAAGCGCCGCCCCGCGCCAGTTTCGCGCCTGTCTTCACCTCGTCAAAGATCAGCAGGGCCCCGTAGCGCGTGCAAAGTTCCCGCAGCCCCTGCAAATAGCCTTCTTCCGGCATGCAAATGCCCACATTCATCATGATCGGCTCGACGATGACCGCGGCAATCTCCTTGGGATACTGCTTGAACAGTTTCTCCGCCGCCGCCAGGTGATTGAAAGGGGCGACCAGGGTATTCTGCACCGTGCCCGCCGGCACGCCGGCGCTGGAAGGCACTGCAGTAGGAGCGTCGGGGTCGCCAAATTGGGGCGCCTTGGGCTTGACGCTGACCATTACGGAATCGTGAACACCGTGGTAGGCGCCCTCAGTCTTCAGGATACGGTCGCGGCCCGTGGCGCCCCGGGCCAGGCGGATGGCGTGCATGGTCACTTCCGTGCCGCTGTTGCCGAAGCGGACGTGCTCGACGGGAAAGCGCGAGCAGATTTCCTCCGCCAACTCGGCTTCCAGCTCGTGCGGCATGCCAAACATGGTCCCCGTCTTCAGCCGGGCTTCAACGGCGCGCGTCACCGCAGGGTTGCAATGGCCCGCCATCAAGGCCCCAAAGCACATATTGAAGTCGATGTATTCGTTGCCGTCCAGATCGTGCAGGCGCGAGCCTTGCCCGTCGCGAACGAAAATAGGATACGGTTCATAGATGCGGAAATTGCTGGCAACACCCAGAGGCATGCTATTCTTTGCCCGCTCGTGAGCCGCGTGGGAGCGGGGCGTGCGTGTTTTGAAAGTCTCAATCTCTTTGCGTAAATCCTCATGCATAAGACTTCCTCCCTCGTGCTCTTCCAAGAAGTATCCGGTTTTTCTTGACTCGATGACCCGGGCGTGAGAATAGGTTGGAGAACGACACTCAAATCCTCGGTCGTGGAGCAAGCTGACTCACTACCAAACCCTACTATAAATTGGAAATCTTAGGTTAACATGGAGATCATGTCAAGCTCTACCCGGCAGGCCAAAAAACCCGACGCCGAAAAAACATACTTGAAGATCGGTGATGTCGTCCGTCTGGTAGGGATTTCCGCGTCGGTTCTCCGCGATTGGGAGAATATCGGGCTGGTCAATCCTGGGCGCACGCAGAGTGGTTACCGGCTCTACACCGCGCAGGACGTGAAACTTCTGAAGCGCGCTCGGCTCTTGCGCCGGAACCAAGGGCTAAACGCCGCAGCCATCGTTCACTTGCTGACAAGTGAAAGCCGCCGTGATGGAGGAGCGGGAGAAGCGCGGCAGCGGACCTCGCCGGGCAGGCGTCTCCGCAATCTGCGGACGAGCCGAGGTCTCTCGCTCGCCACCGTGGCTCGCACCGCCGGCGTCTCCGTGGGATTCTTGAGCGCCTTGGAGCGCTCGCAAACCAATGCATCCGTCTCAACCTTGCGGAAACTGGCGAGTTTTTTTAACCTCAGCGTCCTGGACTTTTTCAATCCTTCGGCCTCCAACCCGCATTGGGTGCGCCCCAGCGACCGCAAGGTGCTGGAGGCCGGACCCGGAGTGCGGATGGAATTGTTAGCGTGGGGCAATGCCATTATGGAGCCGCACTTGTTCCGGATCGCGCCCGGTGCTGGAAGTGGTGAGCCGTACCAACACGAGGGAGAAGAATTCCTGTATATGCTGCGCGGACAGTTTGAGATTTCGCTGGGCGGCGCCAAGGCTTTCCGCTTGAGCTGCGGGGACAGTTTCTACTTTGAAAGCAATACTCCTCATCAATGGAGCAATCCGGGAAAAGAGGAGGCGTGGGTCATTTGGGTGAACACGCCACCGACTTTCTAATGCCTGCAAGCCGACGCGGAATCGCCGGAAGCAAAGCGAATTGCTTCGCCCAAGGCGATGGAACACGGTCATTGCCGCGAGAGCAGGAGTCCAAAACCTGCGGGACCGATGGATTCCCGCTTCCCGCCTTCGCGGGAATGACGGGCCGCATTGGCTCAGGAAATCCTGCCAAAAAAAAGGGGTGGCGGGTCAGTTTGCTGTAGCGGCGCTCTATGAGCGCCGGAATCCATTGAGAAATAAAGTTCGGCGGTCACAGACCGCCGCTACAGCAAACTGCGACACTACCAAAAAACGCAAAACATTGACAAGCGGATGCAGATCGGAGTAGAAAAGCTAGTTGCCCAGAAATGTGGAAAGACGACGGATGACAACGGGGAAAATTGATTGAGCATGTGGCCTTTTGGTTTGTACTTCATCCTGGTAATGGGCCTGGTGGTGGCCATGCTTTCGCTCTCCTATGTGCTCGGACAGCGGCATAACGAGCGGGCAACGGGCCAGCCCTACGAGGGCGGCATTGTGTCGGAAGGATCGGCGCACGTGCGCTTCTCCATGAAGTTCTACCTGGTTGCGGTGTTTTTTGTTATCTTTGATCTTGAATCGGTTTTCATATTTTCCTGGGCCATCGCCGGCCGCGAGCTGGGTTGGCCGGGATATTTCGAAGTCCTCATTTTTATCACTATTCTTGTGGCCTCGCTGGCTTACCTCTGGCGCCTGGGAGCGTTGGATTGGAACGCCAAACAGCGCCAGCCTTAGCAAGAACCGGAATTCCATATGCAATGGACAATGAGTAAAGTCGACACCGCGTCCTTGCGGGTGCTCGACAAGTGGGGAAACACCGCGCAGGATGAAGAGGCGGCCAAGCAGAACATCCTCTTCGCCCGCTTGCAGGATTTGATCGCTTGGGGAAGGAAGAACTCCATCTGGCCGTTTGCTTTTGGCCTCTCTTGCTGCTTTGTGGAGATGGCCACCAGCCTGACCAGCAAGTACGACATTTCTCGCTTCGGCGCGGAAGTGATCCGGGGAACGCCGCGCGAGGCGGACCTGATGGTGATTGCAGGGACGCCTTTCATCAAGATGGCGCCCGTCATCCTGCGGCTGCACGAACAGATGATGGAGCCGCGCTGGGTGATCTCCATGGGGTCCTGCGCCAATTCCGGCGGCATGTATGACATTTACAGCGTGGTTCAGGGCGTGGACAAGTTCCTGCCTGTAGATGTTTACGTCCCCGGCTGCCCGCCCCGGCCTGATGCCTTTGAGGAAGGTCTGGTTTTGCTTTCCAAGGCCGTTGGGACCGAGCGCCGCCCCTTGAGTTGGGTGGTGGGACCGCAGGGTACGGAGAAACTGGCCAAGCCTTCCCTGCGGGATTTGAAGAAACCTTTCCGGGAAAAAGCTACGGTCCTGCGTCCGCCTGACGAAGTCTAGAATTATTCGCTCGATCTATGGAAACGAGTACGGCGCCCACAATAGAAAAGACCGGCGTTGCGGCCTCTGCCCTGCCGGCGATTCTCGCCCAACTTCAAGAGAAGTTCGGCGCGGATGCCGTCACGCCCCAGACCACTCGCGACGGTATCCCGACGTTCTGGACACCTGCGGGCAAATTGCGAGATATCCTCCGCTATCTTAAGGAAGGCATCGACCGGTCCTACCGGGCGATCTATGACGTTACCGCGATTGATGAGCGCGAGCGCGTGAACCGCCAGGGACAGCCCCCCAGTGATTTCACGGTGGTTTACCATTTGCTTTCTTATGACCGGAACGAATACATCCGTATCAAAGTTCCACTGCGCGAAAATCAACTGTCCGTCCCAACCATTACTCATCTATGGCCGGCGGCGAACTGGTATGAGCGGGAAGTGTGGGACATGTTCGGCATCAAGGTGGAGGGGCATCCACACCTGGAGCGCATCCTGATGCCGAGGACTTGGGTGGGACATCCACTGCGCAAGGATCATCCGGCGCGCGCCACCGAAATGGGCCCGTTTACTTTGCCCGATGACAAGCAAGACCACGAGCAAGAGGCATTGCGCTTCCGTCCGGAAGAATGGGGGATGAAGCGAAGTTCGGAAACCAGCGATTTCATTTTTCTGAATATCGGACCGCAGCATCCGGGAACGCACGGCGTGCTGCGCATCATTCTGCAGCTTGACGGCGAAGAGATTGTCGATTTGGTGCCGGAGATCGGTTTCCACCACCGGGGCGCGGAAAAGATGGCGGAGCGCCAAACGTGGCACACCTATATTCCTTACACCGACCGTGTGGATTACCTGGGCGGGGTGATGAACAACCTCGCGTATCTGATGGCGGTTGAGAAGCTGGCGGGAATTGAGCCTCCGCCGCGCGCCAAGGTGATTCGCATCATGTTGGCCGAGCTATTCCGCATCATCAGCCATTTGGTCTGGTATGGCACCTTTGCCCAGGACCTGGGGCAACTTTCACCCGTCTTCTACATGTTCAACGACCGCGAGCGCGCCTTTGGCATTATCGAGGCGGTGTGCGGAGCGCGCATGCATCCGAATTGGTTCCGCGTGGGCGGGGTGGCGCAAGACCTGCCCAAGGGGTGGGACAAGCTGATCCGGGACTTCATCGCCTACCTCCCGCCCCATCTGAAGGAGTATGACAAGGAAGTCCTGGCGAACCGCATCTTCAAGGCGCGCACCAAGGGCGTGGGCGCTTACACCCTGGGCGAAGCCATCGAGTGGGGCGTGACCGGCCCGAACCTGCGGGCGTGCGGATTCGAATGGGATTTCCGCAAGAAGCAGCCTTACGCCGGATATGAGCAGTTTAAGTTTGACATCCCGACGGCCCAGCACGGGGATTGCTATGACCGCGCCGTGGTGCGGGTGGAAGAGATGCGGCAGAGCCTCCGTATCATCGAGCAATGTGTTAACAATATGCCCGAGGGCCCTTACAAGGCGATGGGCTCGCAAATTGCCGCGCCCCCGCTCAAAGAGCGGACCATGCACGACATTGAAACACTCATCGACCACTTCCTGGGCGTAAGCTGGGGGCCGGTGGTGCCGCCCGGCGAGGCGCTGGGGGCGATTGAAGCGACCAAGGGCAATAACGGCTACTATATCATCAGCGACGGGGGAATCGGGTCCTACCGGACTCACGTGCGGACTCCATCCTTTAATCACATGCAGACGCTGCCCATGCTATGCCGGGGGCTGCTGGTGCCGGATTTGCTCGCGATTCTGGGCAGCATCGATTTCGTGCTGGCGGATATTGACCGATAACAAGAGGATGTATTTATGCTGACGCCCGAGGAACGCCAGGAGATTGAGGCCGAGCTGGCGCACTACCCCAATAAGCAGTCGGTGTGTATCGACGCGATGCAGATTGTTCAAAGGCATCGCGGGTGGATCTCGGATGAAAGCCTGAAGGACCTTGCGGAATTTCTCGGCATGTCCACGGAAGACCTGGATGGCGTGGCGACCTTCTACAATTTGATCTTTCGCAGACCGGTGGGACGGCACGTGATCATGGTCTGTGATAGCGTCAGTTGTTGGATCATGGGATATGAGCAGTTGCGCGAACAACTGAGCAAACGGCTGGGCGTTAAGATGGGCGAGACGACGGCCGACGGGCGGTTTACGCTGCTGCCGATCGTGTGCCTCGGAACGTGCGACCGCGCCCCGGCCATGATGGTGGACGGCGACCTGCACCGGGACCTTGATCCGCAAAAGCTGGATGGGATTCTTGAGCAGTACCAATAAGAACGGCCCATGGAAAAACCGCTAACCCAAAAAATCCGGACGGACGGCGAAGTGGTGGACGTCGCAGCCTACGAGCAAGCCGGCGGTTACCAGGCGCTACGCAAAGCTTTGAAGCTTGCTCCCAAAGAAATCATGGAGATGGTGAAGCAATCCAACCTGCGCGGCCGTGGGGGAGCCGGTTTTCCGACCGGCATGAAATGGAGCTTCGTCCCCATGGGCGCGGACGCGCCCCGTCCCAAGTACATCGTCTGCAACGGCGATGAGATGGAACCCGGCACGTTCAAGGACCGCCTTTTACTCGAAGGCGACCCGCACGAACTGATCGAGGGCATGATTCTTGCGGCTTTCGCCATTGAGGCCGAGGTCGGCTACATCTTCCTGCGCGGTGAATATAAGCTGTCCGGGGAGCGCATGGGCCGCGCCATCCAGGAAGCGCGGCAGCGAGGCTATCTTGGGAAGAGTATCTTGGGTTCGGAACGTAGTCTGGAGATGTACGTCCACATGAGCGCCGGACGGTACATGTGCGGCGAGGAAACCGGATTGTTGAATGCGCTCGAAGGCAAGCGCGGGAATCCTCGAGCCAAACCGCCGTTTCCGCAGGTTTCGGGCCTTTGGGGAAAGCCTACCATCGTGCAGAACGTCGAGACGCTGTGCAACCTTCCGCACATCATTCAAAACGGACCGGAATGGTTCAAGGGCCTGAGCAAGACGGCGGATGGAGGTACAAAGCTCTACGGAGCCAGCGGCAAAGTGAAACGGCCGGGCCTGTGGGAACTGCCGCTGGGAACGACGGTCCGGGAAATCCTGGAAGAACACGCCGGTGGCATGCAGGACGGATTGAAATTCCGCGGGTTGCTTCCCGGGGGCGCTTCGACCGATTTCCTGGTGGAGGAACACCTGGACGTGAAAATGGATTTTACTGAGGTGCAGAAGGCGGGAAGCCGTATGGGTACCGGAACCATGATTGTGCTGGACGATGCGACATGTCCGGTAGGAATGGTGTGGAACCTGGAACGATTTTTTTCGCAGGAATCCTGCGGCTGGTGCACGCCTTGCTGGAGCGGCCTGAATTGGGCGGCGAGAATGCTGGAGGCGCTGGAGGAAGGCCGCGGCGATCTAAGCCACTTGGACAAGCTGGCTTATATCACCCGGTTCGTGGCCCCGGGCAACACCTATTGCGCGCTAGCGCCGGGTGCGGCCGAGCCCCTGCAGAGCGGGCTGAAATACTTCCGTGAAGATTTCGAGCGGCACATCACGGAGAAGCGTTGCCCCTGGAGACATTGATGGCGACGATTTACGTGGACAACAAACCGTATGAGGTCAAGCCGGACCAGAGCTTGTTAAGCGCCTGCCTGGGATTGGGGTTGAACCTGCCGTATTTCTGCTGGCATCCGGCCTTGGGTTCGGTGGGGGCCTGCCGCCAGTGCGCCGTCAAACAGTTCAAGGATGAGAACGACACGGGGGGCCGCTTGGTGATGGCGTGCATGACCCCGGTGGCCGATAAGGTGCGTATTGCGATTGAGGATCCGGAGACGGTGGAGTTCCGCGCAGGCGTCATCGAAGGGCTCATGCAAAGTCATCCGCACGACTGCCCGGTGTGCGATGAAGGTGGAGAGTGCCACTTGCAGGATATGACGGTGATGACCGGACATATCTACCGGCGGTACGAATATACCAAGCGGACTTTCCACAATCAGTACCTCGGTCCTTTCGTAAACCACGAAATGAACCGCTGCATTCAGTGCTACCGGTGTGTGCGCTATTACCGCGAATATGCCGGCGGATCCGATCTGAATTCTTTCCTGATGCGCAACCAGGTGTTCTTCGGCCGCAGCCAAGACGGGGTGCTTGAGAACGAGTTTGCAGGGAATTTGGTGGAGATTTGCCCGACCGGAGTGTTTACAGACAAAACTCTGAAGCAGCACTACACGCGGAAGTGGGACCTGCAGATGGCGCCTTCCATCTGCGTACATTGTGGCCTGGGATGCAATACCACGGCGGGCGAAAGGTACGAGACCCTGCGGCGCATCGTGAACCGCTACCACGGCGACGTGAATGGATATTTTCTGTGTGACCGCGGCCGCTTTGGATATGAGTTTGTGAACCACAAGGAGCGCATCCGCCAGCCGCTTTTGCGAAAGAATGGGAACCAGGAAACGATAACGGCGGAACAAGCCCGGGAGCATCTAAAATCCCTGGTTGCGGCTGGGAACAAAGTGATCGGGCTGGGCTCGCCTCGGGCGTCGCTCGAATCCAATTTCGCCCTGCGGACCGTGGTGGGTCCGGACCGGTTTTTCACCGGCGTGGCGGAGGCGGACGCACGCCTGGCCAGTCTCATTCTTGAGGTCTTGAGGAAGGGACCGGCGTGCACGCCCTCACTCACTGAGATGGAGATGGCCGATGCGGTATTCGTACTCGGCGAAGATGTGACGAACACGGCGCCGCGCATGGCGCTTGCCCTGCGCCAGAGTGTCCGCCAGGCGCCCATGGAGATCGCGCGCAAGAAAGGCATCGCGGGCTGGCAGGATGACGCCGTCCGCGAAGCCGTCCAAGAAGAAAAAGGGCCGCTTTACATTGCCACGCCCAACAGCACCCGGCTGGACGGAATCGCCACAGAAACCTTCCGTGCCACGCCCGAGGACATTGCCCGGCTGGGGTTCGCCGTGGCCAATGCTATCGATTCTGTAGCTCCAAGACCTCCCAACTTACCTGCCGACGTGTCAAATCTGGCGGCTCGAATTGCGCAATCTTTACAGGGGGCCAAGCGGCCGCTGGTGGTTTCCGGGCCGGGATGCCGGAGTGAGGCTGTGATCCAGGCGGCTGCGAATGTGGCTACGGCGCTTGCCAAATCGAATCCAGAAGTGGCGCTCTCCTTTGCGGCCCCCGAGTGCAACACGATGGGCCTGGCCATGATGGGTGGAGCGCCACTGGAAGCGGCGTTCCAGGCAGTCCGCGATGGGAATGCGGACACGGTCATCGTGCTCGAAAATGACCTTTACCGCCGGGCGGGCTCGAAACAAGTCGATGAGTTGCTGAAGAACGCAAAGCACGTCGTGGCGCTGGACTCCCTGCCGAACTCAACCACGGAGCTGGCGGAATTGGTCATCCCGGCCGGGTCGTTTGCCGAAGCCGACGGCACCTTCGTGAATAATGAGGGCCGGGCACAGCGATTTTTCCAGGTGTTCGTGCCTCAAGATTCAATCCTTGGAAGCTGGCGTTGGCTGGCGGGGGTGGGCCCAGGCGATACGTCCAATTGGAAGAATCTTGATGACTTGCTGAATGCGATGGCGCAGTCGGTCCCGGGCTTCAAGCGGGTTCCCGAAGCCGCCCCCGAAGCCGGCTTCCGGATGGCCGGCGCAAAGGTGCCGCGGGAACCACACCGCTACAGCGGCCGCACGGCCATGCTGGCGAATATCAACGTCAGTGAGCCCAAACCGCCGGAGGATCCAGATTCGCCGCTTTCCTTTACGATGGAAGGAAATCCCAACGAACCTCCCAGCGCATTGATTCCGTTTTTCTGGGCGCCGGGATGGAATTCGATTCAGGCCACGAATAAATTTCAAAGTGAGATCGCCGGCCCCTTAAAGGGTGGCAATCCCGGAGTGCGGCTGTTTGAGAAGGCCGGTGGAAGCGCGCCTTCGTATTTTGCTGCGGCGCCAGAGGGATTCCATCCGAAGCAAGGAGCATGGCTCGCCGTTCCCCTCTATCACATTTTCGGATCGGAGGAGCTGAGTAATTGGGCCCCAGCGGTTCGCGAGCTGATTCCCCAGCCTTATGTTTCCTTGAACGCGGAGGAAGCCACCGGCCTCGGAGTGGTCGAGGGCCAGATGCTTCAGGTGGGCGTGAACGGATCGCAATTCCAGTTGCCTTTGAAGGTTGCCAAAGAACTTCCGAAGGGAGTTGTGGGTTTGCCGGTGGGCTTGCCGGATTTCAAAGAATGGCCCATGCCGGCCTGGGTTAACCTGTCGCGTGCAATATGAACCATCTTCAAGACATCATCATTCCGGTCGCGATTATTGTGGGTATTCTCTTTGTGTCGCTTACTATCGCCGCGAACCTGATTTGGGTGGAGCGCAGGCTTCTGGCCGTCTGGCAGGACCGGTACGGCCCGAACCGGGTCGGGCCGTTCGGGCTTCTTCAAGTCATTGCCGACACCATCAAGCTGCTCTGGAAAGAGGATTGGATTCCGCCGTTTGCAGACAAAGGGATCTTCATCATCGCCCCCGGCATCGTCATGGTGACCGCCCTCATGTCCTATGCGGTCCTGCCGGTGACTCAGAAAATCGTCATTGCGGACCTAAACATTGGCCTTCTCTTTGTTCTGGCCATGTCTTCAATGGGCGTTTACAGCGTCGTGCTGGGCGGGTGGTCTTCCGACAACAAGTATGCGCTGCTGGGCGGTCTGCGGGCGTCCGCCCAGATGATTAGCTATGAAGTATTCATGGGCCTTTCGTTGATGGGCATCGTGCTGCTCACGGGATCCTTCAGCTTGAAGGATATTGTCCTGGCGCAGCGCCACGTGTGGTTTGTTGTCCCCCAGTTTCTGGGCTTCGTGCTCTTCCTGATTGCTGGAATCGCGGAGACGCGGCGGTTACCTTTCGATCTGCCGGAGGCGGAAAGCGAACTGGTGGCCGGATTTCATTCGGAATATTCGGGTATGAAGTTCGGCATGTTCTTCGTGGGTGAATACCTGGGCGTCACGCTGATTTCCGCATTGATTTCCGTGCTTTTCTTTGGAGGCTGGCTGGGCCCAGTGCTGCCGCCCGTCGCGTGGTTTCTCATCAAGACCTTTTTTTTCATCGGGTTCTTTATTCTGCTGCGGGCGGCGATGCCCCGCCCGCGATTTGACCAACTGATGTCCTGGGGATGGAAGATCATGTTGCCTTTGGCCCTCGCGAACCTGCTGGTGACGGGCGCCATTGTGCTGGCGATTCAGAAGTAAGAGTCTGCCTTGACTTCACACTGGGGTGGGCGGGAGTTTACATTGTGTTGAGCCTGCTGAGAACCTTTTGGGAAATACTTCAGCATACGTTCCGGCCCCGGGTCACGGTGCAATATCCGGATGAAAAACCGTACTTGGCCCCCCGCTGGCGCGGACGGATCATTCTCTCCCGTGATCCTGACGGCGGGGAGCGCTGCGTCGCGTGTTACCTGTGCGCGGTCGCCTGTCCCGTCGATTGCATCGCCTTACAGGCCACCGAGGATCCGCAGGGACGGCGTTATCCGGAGTTCTTCCGGATCAATTTCTCGCGTTGTATTTTCTGCGGTTTGTGCGAAGATGCTTGTCCGACTTACGCCATCCAGCTCACCCCGGATTTTGAAATGGCGGAATATAAACGCCAGAACTTGGTGTATGAAAAGGAGCAGTTGCTCATCGATGGTCCCGGCAAGTACCCGGATTATAATTTCTGGCGTGTCGCCGGAGTGCAGATAGGCGGCAAGAACAAGGGTGAATCCGAACGCGAGGATCCGCCCACGGATGTGCACAGCAATCTGCCTTAATTCAAGCTGATATGGATTGGCTATTTTATATTTCGGCTGCGGTGGCGGTCGCTGCCACCATCATGATGCTGACGCGGGTCAATGCCGTGCACGCGCTTTTGTACCTGATCGTCTCGCTGCTTGCGGTGGCGGTCGTCTTCTATGTGATCGGCGCGCCGTTTGTGGCGGCCCTGGAAGTTATCATCTATGCTGGGGCGATCATGGTGCTTTTCATTTTTGTGATCATGCTGCTCAACCTCGGCCGCCGCGCCGTGGACCTTGAGAAGTCGTGGCTGAAGCCTGGAATGTGGGTGGGGCCTGTCATTCTCGCGGTCATTCTTGGGGGTGAAGTCATTTACTTGTTTTCGGGTACAGGAGCCCAGGGCGCGATGTCCGGCGTCATCGGGCCTAAACAAGTCGGCTTGGCGATGTATGGACCGTACCTGATCGGGGTTGAGCTAGCCTCCATGCTGTTGCTGGGCGGGTTGGTCGGGGCCTATCACCTCGGTTACGAAAGACGAAGTCCAACGGAGACACTGAATCATGACGTCCGTGCCATTCACACACGGTCTGATTCTGGCGGGGATCTTGTTCGCGCTGGGAATGACCGGCCTGCTAGTTCGCCGTAACCTGCTGTTCGTCCTCATGTCGCTTGAGGTCATGGTGAACGCCGCGGGATTGGCGTTTGTTGTTGCCGGGTCGCGCTGGGGACAGGCCGGCGGGCAGGTGATGTTCATTTTCATTTTGGCCATGGCCGCCGCGGAGGTTTCCGTTGGCCTGGCGCTTGTTCTTCAGCTTTATCATCGCTACCGCACGCTGGATGTGGATGTCTTGAGCGAGATGAGGGGATGAGATGCTCGACTTGCTTTGGCTAGTGCCTGCTCTGCCCTTTGCAGGTTTTCTGGCTTTGGCCATTTTGGGACCTCGATTGTCCCGCCGGGCTGTGTCGTTGATGGGCCCGGGCACGATCCTGGTGTCTGCGGTCATTTCGTTGATCGTTGCCGGCAGTTTTTTCAGCGCACCCCCGGCCGGCAATGCCTACACTCAGAACCTCTGGACATGGATGGATGTCGGAGGTTTCCAGCCTCACGTCGCCCTTTATCTGGATCCCCTCTCACTGTTGATGGTGTTGGTGGTGACCTGCGTCGGCTTCCTGATTCACTGGTACTCTACGGAATACATGAACGGCGATGAGGGCTATAGCCGGTTTTTTGCCTACATGAACCTTTTCGTCGCGTCGATGCTCATGCTCCTCCTGGGCGACAATCTTTTGCTGCTGTTCCTCGGATGGGAGGGCGTGGGACTTTGCAGCTATCTGTTGATCGGCTTCTGGTACACCAAACCCGAGAACGGCGCCGCCGCCCGGAAGGCTTTTTACGTCACCCGCGTGGGCGACACGGCCATGACCGTGGGGCTCTTTTTGCTTTTCACCCATCTTGGCACCCTCCAGATTCAGGACCTGATGCAGCGCGCCCAGGCTCAATGGCCGGTTGGCTCGGGACTTGCCACCGCCGCAGCTTTGCTGTTGCTGGGCGGCGCGTGTGGCAAGTCGGCGCAACTTCCGCTCCAAGTCTGGTTGCCGGATGCCATGGCCGGCCCCACCCCTACCAGTGCATTGATTCACGCTGCCACCATGGTCACGGCGGGCGTCTATTTGATCGCGCGAACGCATGTCCTTTTCGCCCTGTCGCCCCCCGCACAAACCACCGTTGCCATTGTCGGCCTGGCGACGCTGACGGTTGCGGGTTTCAGCGCCCTGACGCAAAACGACATTAAGCGCGTACTCGCCTACTCCACCGTCAGCCAGATTGGTTACATGTTTCTGGCGCTCGGCGTTGGAGCGTGGACCGCAGCCATTTTCCATTTCATGACCCATGCTTTCTTCAAAGCCCTGCTCTTTCTGGGAGCGGGCATGATCATTGAATCGCTGCATCACGAGCAGAACATGTTCAAGATGGGCGGGTTGCGCAAGGAGCTTCCGGTCACCTTCTGGACGTTCCTCATCGGCGGCTGTTCGCTGGCCGGGTTGCCGTTGATCACGGCCGGCTTTTACAGTAAGGGCCTCATCATCTGGAGCGCGCGGGTGGGCCCGAATGGCAGCTCGACGCTGTGGTTCTTTGCCGTCTTCGGCGTGCTGCTGACCGCTCTTTATACCTTCCGGATGATTTTCCTGACTTTCTTTGGCGAAGCCAAAACCCATGTTGCCAAGAAGCCCGGATGGGCGATGAAGATTCCATGCATCATTCTAGCAGTGCTCTCGATCATCGGTGGATTCCTCAGCACGCCGGAGGGCCTCGGACACATTCAGATCTTCAACAACTTCCTGGAAAAGGCGCTGCCCTCGATGGCCGCTGTGCATGCCGCGGCGATGGGCGAAGTCACTTCGGAAGCTTGGGTGACGCTGGCATTCATCATCGGACTGGTCATTGCTTACTTCCTGTTCTTCGCCCGGCGCGAGTATGCCGAGGCGCTCACGCGGCCAGCCATTTGCCGCGCCATGCACCGCTTCTGGTTTTCGGATTGGGCGATGGACTGGCTGTATGACAAAGTCTTCGTGCAGCCCATCCTGCTCTTCGCCCGGGTTAATAAGGGGGACTTTGTTGACGGCATCTACACCGGCATTGCCGCGGTCACGCGCTTCTTCTGGCAGGGATTCCAGGCAACCGAAACCGGCCGCGTCCGCTGGTACGCGGCGGCCGTGGTTATCGGTTCTGTAATCTTTATTGCGATTGCCCTCTTCCTATGATTCTTGTCTGGCTCATTGTCATTCCGCTTGCCGCCGGCGTCTTGGCCTGGATCTTTGCCCGCTGGAGCGAGCTTGCCGCCCGCTGGATCTCACTCCTTGCGGCCATCCTCTGCTTTGCGCTGAGTCTCGGCCTTTGGCGCCGCTACGCCCGGGAAGTCCATCTGCTCTCCAATGGCAAATGGTTCATTGAAGTCAATTGGGCATGGATTTCTCAGCTCGGCATTCATTTCCATCTGGCCATGGACGGCCTGAGCCTGCTGATGGTGTTACTGACCTTCCTGCTCGGCATCGTATCCGTGCTCACTTCATGGCGGGAGATCAAAAAGGGCGCCGGCTTCTTCCATCTGAACTTGATGTGGATTCTCGCCGGTATCGTTGCCGTGTTCCTTGCCGTTGACTTATTCCTTTTCTATTTCGCGTGGGAACTGATGCTGGTGCCCATGTATTTTCTGATCGCCGTCTGGGGCCACGAGCGCCGCATCTACGCCGCCGTCAAGTTTTTCATTTTCACCCAGGCTTGCGGCCTTTTGATGCTCATCAGCATCGTGGCGCTTTACTTCATCCACCATTCGACCACGGGCGTTTACACGTTTGAATACAAGGATCTGCTCGGCACGTCCATGGCGCCGCACACTGCTTTCCTGATCATGCTCGGCTTCTTCATCGGCTTCGCGGTGAAACTGCCCATGTTTCCGTTGCACCCCTGGCTGCCCGACGCCCATACGGAAGCCCCGACGGCGGGCAGCGTAATTCTGGCCGGTCTCCTCTTGAAGACGGGCGCTTACGGACTGATCCGGTTCGTCATTCCTCTCTTCCCGCGAGCGTCGCACCAGTTCGCTCCGGTTGCCATGACGCTCGCCGTCATCGGCATCATCTATGGCGCCGTCATGGCCTTTGCGCAAACGGACTTGAAACGGCTGGTCGCTTATACCAGCGTCAGCCACCTAGGTTTTGTGCTGCTTGGCATTTATGCGTGGAATGATCTTGCCCTTCAGGGCGCACTCATCGGCATGATTTGTCACGGCATCAGCACCGGGTCGCTCTTCATGTTGGTCGGCCAACTCCAGGAACGCACCCATACCCGTGAAATGGACAAGCTGGGCGGCTTATGGGCTACCATCCCGCGCATGAGCGGTGTCGCTATGTTTTTTGCGATGGGGTCCATGGGATTACCGGGGCTGGGTGACTTCGTCGGCGAGTTCCTGGTGCTGCTTGGAACCTACAAGGCGGGCTTTACCGGCTTGACCATTGCCGCAACCATTGGCGTGCTCTTGTCGACTCTTTACGCTTTGCGGTTTATCCAGCGCGCCTATCACGGGCCGAATACAAACCAATGGTCCGTCCCGGACCTCGCGGCGCGGGAAGTCATTATCTACGTTCCGATGATGGCTATCCTGCTATGGCTTGGGCTATATCCGCAACGAGTGCTCAGGACCTTCCGGCCCGCCATGCACAACTTGCAGCGGTCTGCCAGCAACAGCCAATCTTTCGAGGCTGCCAATCGATGACCCCGTTAAATAGCTCAGATATCACGGCGTTATTACCGTTCATCTTGATCACCGCAACCTCCGTCGTGGTGATGATTGCCGCTGCAATTCACCGCAATCATGCCGTGGCGGCGGTCTTGACGCTCATCGGGTTGGCCACCACGTTCGCCTCGCTTTGGTACGTGGCTCCACTCGCGCCGCGGCAAGTCGGACCCCTCCTGACGATCGACGGCTACGCGCTGTTTTATATGGGCCTCATTGTGGCTGCTACGTCCGCCGTGGTGGTTCTTTCCTACGGTTATTTTGAACGCCAGACGGAGCATCGTGAAGAACTCTACATCTTGATTCTCGTGGCCGCACTGGGCTCGATCGTTCTCGTAGCCAGCAACCACTTCGTATCGTTCTTTCTGGGACTGGAAATCCTAAGCATCGCTCTCTACGCGCTTAATGCCTATTTGCGCGACCGGGCTCTGCCCCTCGAGGCCGGGATCAAGTACCTGATCCTGGCCGCATCGTCGGCGGCATTTCTGCTATTTGGCATGGCGCTCATCTATGCCGAGCTTGGGACCATGCAGTTCACCCGCATCGAAGCTCTGATGTTAGGCGGCGCGAACCCGGACCTGCCGGTGCTGGTGGCTGGCACTGCGCTCATCATTACCGGCTTCGGATTCAAACTCGCCCTGGTGCCTTTCCACCTATGGACTCCTGACATCTATGAAGGCGCTCCGGCTCCGGTGACGGCGTTTGTGGCGACGGTCTCCAAAGGCGCGATGTTCGCTCTCCTATTGCGATACTTTTATACGATTTCGATGCGGCGATTTGAGTCCGTCTTCCTGGTTCTTGCCATCATTGCCATTGCTTCTATGATTGCAGGGAACGTGCTCGCTCTGCTCCAGAACAACGTGAAGCGGATTCTCGCCTACTCGTCCATCGCTCACATGGGTTATGTGCTCGTAGCCTTCCTGGCAGGGGGAGCGATGGGCGCGCAAGCGGTCAGCTTCTATCTTGTGGCCTATTTCATCACGACTCTCGGCGCCTTTGGCGTCGTCACCGTGCTTTCTTCGGGTGGCCGCGACGCGGACCGTATTGAGGATTATCGAGGCCTTTTCTGGAGGCGGCCGGCGCTCGGCGCCGTGCTCACGCTGATGCTGCTGTCACTTGCCGGCATTCCGGTAACAGCGGGCTTTTTCGGTAAGTTCTACATCGTGGCTGCTGGCGCGTCCTCTGCCTTGTGGGGTCTGATCATTCTTCTCGTGCTCACCAGCGTCGTGGGCCTTTACTATTACCTTCGGGTGGTCGTGGCCATTTTCAGCTCCCCGGCGGAAACTACTGACGAATTGCCCATGCTTCACGTTCCGGCCTCGAGCGGAATCATCCTGGGGTTACTTGGCGTATTGCTCGTGTGGCTTGGGGTCTACCCGGGCTACTTGCTTGGAGTTGTGACGACTGCAGTAAGAAGTATTACGCGTTAGCCCGGATTATTCACGAACTTCCAGTAGGGGACCGTCAGGGCACGGTTAAAACCGTGCCCTGACGGTCCTCAAGTAAAACTTTATGAATAATCCGGGTTAGGCGG
>CALCEB010000095.1 GCA_937900045.1 uncultured Acidobacteriota bacterium | reverse complement strand
ACGGCCCGGAATCGCCGGCGAAACTGCGCAAGTTGGTCCGGCGCTATCCCGGCATCCGCCCGGACATCCAATTTTGGGACGATGAGTTCAATTCCATCCCTTCGTGGGTAGGCTCGGATGAATCCGTGCAAGCCAAATACATTCCCCGGGGTTTGGTCTATAACTGGGCAGCCGGGGTCAAGACCTTTGTCTGGCTGCTCACTTCCGGTACGGACGGAAATGAGTACGACGATTTCGGGATGATTCACGGCTTACGCAACTTGCCCAATGACTTCACGCCGCGCCCGGTGTTTTATGCGCTCGAAAATACCAATGCCTTGTTTTCAGACACCCACTTCGATCCCTCCATTCAGATTCTGGGCGCGGGCATTCCCGCCCTGCGGCGGCAGTCCGGATTTCCATTTTATGGTTATGGATTCCGCAGCCAGAAAGGCAAAGCCATCGTTGCCTACTGGCTGGCGGCGCACAGCTTGCCGGGCAACGCTTTCCCGCCGCTTTATGAAGCCCTGACGCTCAAGCATACTGGGATCCAACGTCCGGTATTGATTGACGTAGTTTCGGGCAGCATGCGGCGCCTTAATTGGAAGGCGGGAACCCATGACGTTGTTGAATCCGTGCCCGTGCGCGACAGCGTTATGGCCATAGCAGATGCAAGTTACTTTGACTGGGTGGTGCTGCCCGAGGCGGCGAGTTCATTGACCGCGGAGCGGACGCCGGCCGGGGTGCGGCTGAACTGGGCCGTGCATGGAGGCGGTCCGGCAAGCGTGGTGGTCGAACGAAGCACAGGAAAGGGAGGCTGGCAGAGAATCAAGACCCTGCCGGTAACCACCGCCAGCTACACGGATGGGGTCAGGGGCCAGGGCACTTTGAAATACCGGGTGCGTGCTCTCAACCCTAACGGAGAATCTGCCTATTCAAACGTGGTAAGGTTGAACCCCTAAGACACTGCCGGCGTGGTGTCCACCCATTGCGGAGACGGCGTGGCCTCGCCCTTCGGGCGGCCTTTGCCGGAGGGAGATTGCGCAACGATAAACCAATTGTCCAGGGATTTCGAGGGTTATTCACTGGCCGCGGTGAGTCTGATTCCTGAATTGGTTGGCTAACTATCGTAATCTTATGGACCGGCGTGAATCTTTGAAGGGCATTCTGCTTAGCTTGGGTGGATATGCCCTTCCCGGTCATAAGCTGGCAGCAGGGCAGCTTGCGCCGGTTCAGACAGCTCCACTGCCGCAATTCGCTGACGTCTCCAGGCAGGCGGGATTGACGGTCGAGACCGTACTCCGTGGCAGCCCTGACAAGGACTTCCTGCTTTCCACCACGGGATTTGGAGTGGCCCTCATTGACTATGATAACGACAGTTGGCTGGATATTTTTGTAGTGAACAGTTGGGGGTTGGAACCCTTTAAGGGTGGCCGTCAACCCAGCAACCATCTTTACCACAACAACCGTGACGGAACATTCACCGACGTGACGGAGAAGGCAGGCTTAATCCATCACGGCTGGGGCCAGGGAGTGTGTGCCGGCGATTATGACAACGACGGAAACCTGGACATCTTCCTCACCTGTTACGGGCAGAACATCCTTTACCACAACAATGGGGATGGAACATTCACCGACGTAACGCGCGAGGTCGGGCTCCTACAGCCGGGGGGACGCTGGAATACGGGGGCTGCATTTCTTGATTTTGACCGGGACGGCCACCTGGATCTCTTTGTTTGTCATTACGTGGATTATGAATCCGGATTGCAGCTCTATAATTCCAATCCGAATTTAACAGGAACACAGTCCCCGGTCCTTTACGGGGTGGCCGGACTCAAAGGTACACTCAACACTTTGTACCGCAACCAGGGAAACGGGAAGTTCGAAGACGTTTCAGCTCGGGCTGGGATCTTAAAGCCTGCGCCAGCGTATAGTTTCACGCCCCTGGTCGGCGACTTTGATAACGATGGCTGGCCGGATATTTACGTCGCCGACGATTCGACGCCCAGCCTGCTGTTTAAGAACAACCGCGACGGCACATTTACGGAACTTGGGCTGCTGGCCGGCGTTGCCTATGATGCGAATGGGCGCCCACAAGCTGGAATGGGAGTTGACACTGCTGACTATGATGGCGACGGGTGGCTGGACATCTTTAAAACCAATTTCGCCGATGAGACGCCATCCCTTTATCATAACGAGGGCCGGGGATTTTTTGCCGATGTCACGATGGAGGCTGGATTGGGTTCGGAGAGCAGCACAGTGAAGTGGGGGACGGCCTTTGCGGATTTTGACAACGATGGCCTGCCCGACTTGCTGTTGGTCAGCGGGCCCATCTATCCTCCGGGCGTCAACCTGCGGCACTCCATGATAGCCGGCGAGGGGCGCCGGGCACTCTACCGCAATCTTGGTAACGGACGGTTTGAAGACGTCTCAGCAGGAGCTGGAGCAGGCCTGCGCCAGCCAACCTGCGCCCGCGGACTGGCGGTGGGTGATATCTTCCACACAGGAGGCCTTAGCGCCGTCATTAACAATGTGAATGACCACCCCAGCCTGCTTCGCAACCAGGCTCCGCCCGGCAATCGCTGGCTGCTAGTGCGCCTTATCGGGACCCGGACGAACCGGTCAGCCATCGGGTCGCGCGTCATGGTGGAGGTAAATGGCCGCCGCCAGATCCAGGAGGTTCGAAGCGGAGGCAGCTTCTGTTCGCAAAACGACCTCCGGCTCCACTTTGGACTCGGGAAGGCCCAAGCCGCCTTACGGTTGGAGGTTGAATGGTTGGGAGGCGCAACCGAGGCGTTCAGCCAGATTCCATCCAATCGCCTTGTCACGATCCATGAAGGTAAAGGAATTACTTCACTAGACTCCTTCCGGCTCTGAGGTGCTTTGCAGTATGCCGGCCATGATCAGATTCTTAATGGCCCTTAGCTTGGTGGCTTGCTGCTGGGCCGGGACGGGCCAAGATCAAGAGATGACAGCACCAGCCATCCAACGGCAGGCTTCAATGGCATTTGAGCACGCTCAAGCTCTGCTCGCAAGAGGCCAATACACCGAGGCCTTGGACTTCTTGAACTCTGCGCTTGCCGGCTTGCCCAGCATTCCTGCGCTCTACAATTTGCGAGGCCTGGCGGAAGTAAGGCTGGGCCTGACTGGGCAAGCGGAAGCTGACTTCAGAAAGGCCATGGCGCTTTCCCCAACCCAGCCGTCCGCTTACACCAATCTAGGCGCACTTCTGACCCAGACGGGCCGCCCCGATGAAGCTATCCCGTTGTTTCAGGAAGCTCTCAAACTCCGGCCCGACGACTTGGCAGCGCTCATCGGAGCGGGACTTTCGGAAGAAGAGGTCGGAAAGTATAGCGGCGCATTATCTTACTTGAGCCAGGCGTCAAAGGCTTTGCCTGCTGACGCAGCTACCGGCCTTGCCTATGCCCGCGATCTCATGGAGTTGAAGCGCCCTGATGAAGCCGGGAGGGTTTTGGCGTCCTTACCGGCGCCTGCGGCCCCCAAAATGGCTGCGAAGTACGATGAAGCGGAGGGTGAGATCGCCGCTGACCAAGGCCAATGGGCGAAGGCTGCAGACTGCTATTCCCGCGCTTATCACGAGGACCCTAATTCTTTCAGCGCCTATCTCGGGCTGGTGCGGATAATGCTGCGAGGCCACGCGGCCGGGACGCAACTCAAGATTCCTGAGCCTCCCTCCTCCCTTTCGCCGCAGCAGACCTTTACGCTGGGATTAGAGTTGGCATCAGCCGGAGCCTATTCGCAGGCGATTCCGTATTTCGAGCGAACCTTAGCGGATGAGCCCTCGAGTTATGCGGCGGCATTCAATCTTGCGCTGAGTTACAAGAGGTCCGGGCAACAAAGCGCCGCCGTCGCACTCTGCCACAGGACTCTTCAGTCGCATCCCACTGCTGAACTTTATGACCTGCTTGCATCGCTTGAAGAGAAAAATGGGGACTTTGTGAAAGCCGTCCGCCATTACCAAAGAGCGCTTGCGCTCGCCCCCGGTGAGGAGCGGTACTACTTTGATGTCGGCGCCGAATACCTGGCGCATTTCACTTTCGCTCCAGCGGTGGAAGCCTTCCAGTCCGGCTCCAAACGGTTTCCTAATATCGAGCGCGAGCGGCTTGGACTTGGATTTGCCCTTTACGCAGAGCGTCATTACCGGCAGGCGGCCCAGGCGTTCCTTCAAACGCTCGAGATCGATCCAAAGTCCCCCTCGGCCTTCAAGGCCTGGAATTCGCTGCCCACTTTTCTGAATATGGAGGAGTGGCAAAATCAAGTGACTGCGTTCAAGACTCTTGCCTCCCGCCACCCGCATAATGCGGATGCGCTTTGTTGTTATGGTGTAGCGCTATTTCGCTATGCCATGGCCTCAGGAGACAGAAGCCGACTAAGCGAATCCCGGCAGGTTCTGGTGCGGGCCTTGGAGCTTAAGCCGGATTTTGCCGAAGCCCATCTCGCATTGGGCAGAGTGGAGGCCGAGGGCAAGGATTATACCGGCGCCGCCAAGGAATTGAAGCAAGCTGTCGAGCTCGATCCCGGTTCGCTTACGGCACATTACCAGTTGGGACAAGTCTATCGCCAGCTCAATCAAATGGATCTGGCAGACAGCGAGCTCAGGACCTACTCCCTCTTATCTGAGAACCGCCGCGCGGAAATGGGCAAGCTCAGGAGTCAAATCAAACAGTTTGTTCTTTCGCAACCGGCAAACTGAAGAGCGGGAAACTCACGAGGGCCACATGTCCATTATCTGGAGGTAGTGAAAATGGCCAAATTGGCAATCAACGGAGGTAGACCTGTCCGCAAGGAGCCTTTTCCCCAGTGGCCGGTCTATTCCAGGCAGGAGGCCCAAGCTCTATCCAAAGTCCTAAGCAGCCACAACTGGGGTGGCTACCCGTTTCCCAACGAACATGCCAAGCGGTTCGGTCAGGAATTTGCTCGCTTTCACGGCGCCAAGCACGGATTGCCGCTGGCCAACGGCACCGTGGCCATTGAAGTCGCTTTAAAAGCCGTAGGCATTCGTCCCGGCGATGAAGTAATCGTTCCTGCTTATACTTGGGAAGGCACAGTCGGACCCATCCTTCTGCTAAATGCCGTGCCGGTCTTTGTGGATATCGATCCTGACACGTATTGCCTGGATGCCAAGCAGATTGAGAAAGCCTTGACGCCCCGGACACGGGCCATTCTGCCCGTGCACTTGGCGATGCGCTTTGCGGATATGGATGCCATTGGACGAGTTGCGCGCCGCCACAAGCTGCAAGTGATTGAGGATTGTGCTCACGCCCACGGGGGCCAGTGGCGGAAGCGTGGCGCCGGGGCTTTGGGGGATATGGGCTGCTTCAGCTTCCAGTCCAGCAAGCTGATGACCTCCGGCGAAGGCGGCGCCATCATCACCAACAACTTGCGTTATTTTGAGCGCGCCCAGTCCTACGTCAATTGCGGCCGCGCCAGCGCCACGGACCGTTATGGGAGTCGTTTGATCGGCTTCAACTACCGCATCACGGAATTCCAGGCGGCGATCCTTGAGGCCCAGTTGGAGCGCCTGCCCGCCCAGGCCAAAGTCCGACATGCCAATATGGAGCGTTTCGAAAACCGCATTCGCACCGCACCGGGTCTGGGTTTGTTGCGCCATGATCCGCGAATCACCCGGGTGGCGGCCTATCAATATGTCTTCAAATATAACGCAAGCCACTTCGGGGGCATTCCGCGCGCCGCCTTTCTGGGCGCGCTCGAAATGGAAGGCATCCCCTGCGATGGCTTGTTCTACGAACCCGTTTACAAAAGCACCTTGTTTCCCGTCGACCCCAAGGAGTTTCCGGCGCTCGCCTGGAAACGCCCGCTGCCCCTCAACCTGCGTGAGATGTACCAATGTACAGTCGCGGAACGCGCGGCTTACCAGGAGGCGGTCTGGTTGCCTCACCACATCTTCTTGGGCAGTCAGAAGGATACGGATGACATTGCCGAAGCCGTGCTGAAGGTCTGCGCCAACATTGATGAGCTTCGCGGCCTGAAGCATCCCGCCATCGCCACCAAGGCCATGAGCCGCGTCGAACGCCCACGCGTTGAAAAGCGACAATGGTAGGGAAGATGCCTCAAAAGACAAGATGGTTTTTCACCCGCGCTCCGCAAAGCGGAATTGCTCATCGAGACTATGAAAAAGTGTGGGGTGGTCGCCCTTGAGCATAACGGTGAAGCGGGATAACCTCTCATCTGAATGGCAGATGGAGGTGACACATGAAATGGACTTTGAAGCTCATCATGGAGGTGACACATGAAATGGACTTTGAAGCTCATCAGGGAATTCGATTCCGGCGAGACGAAGGTGCACGAGGTAGCCAGCTGGGAGCGAGCGCAAGCGTTTATCAAGCCTGCCAGCTTGGGCACGAGCATCGAAGAGAGCAAGCAAATCGCAGCCAGCATTCAGGCCCAGATGGTGTCCGATCAGGTGGACCGGCACAATAAAGCTCTGACGGTCTGCCGCTTTTGTGGCCAGCGCGTCAGGACGAAGGGCTACTACCAGTCGATCTTCAAATCGGTGTTTGGCAAGGTGCCCATGCGGGTGCGGCGGGTGTGGGGCTGTGAATCTTGCGGCGCCGAAAACCGAACGTTTTCGAGCCTTCCGACCGGGAAGCACCCGACGTCGCCGGAGTTGACCTATCTGACGGCGAAACGGGCGGCTCTGATGCCGTTCGGCAAGGTCGCCGACTTCTTGGACAAATTGCTGCCCGCTTCAGCCAAAACGAATGCCAACTCGGTGCGGAACCGGGTGATGCGCGTCGGTCGCCACTTAGAAAAAGCAGCGGCGAATGCGGAGTTGCCACGGCCCGATACCCCTGCCCCAGAAATCGTCGTGGGGCTGGACAGAGGGTACGTGCGAGGCCGAAGCGGGCCGGAGCGCAACTTCGAGGTCGTGGCCGACAAGGTGCTGGCGGACGAAACGGCAACACGATTTGCCTTTGTGCGAGAAGGCACCGGTTCGGCGAGCCCGAGGGTTCAGCAGGCCATGATTCAAGCTGGCTGCACGGATGGCGCCCCGGTTACGGTGTTGTCGGACGGAGATGCCGGGTTGTGAGCGATCCAAGGGGAGATTGCGCCGAAGTCGGAGCACATCTTGGATTGGTTTCACCTGCGATGCGCTTTCAGCACGTGATTCAAGTGGCGCGAGGTCTGAGCCACGATCAGATCCAGACCCTTGCGAAACTGTGGGTGGCGGAGAGGGTGGATCGAGCGAAGTGGTGTCTGTGGAACGGCAAGGCGGTGAAAGGGCTTCACTATTTACAGGCCGTCCAAGACGGGCTGACCCCCGGGCGTCCGCGAGAAGAGCCGGGACCGCCACGCTTGAGCACGTCGCTGCGGGATCTGCTGCAGTATTTGAAAGCGAATGGAGACTCCTTGCCGAATTACGGCAAGCGCTATCGAGCCGATCAGCCGATTTCGACGGCTTGGGTTGAGTCCGCGGTCAACGAGATCATCGCGAAGCGTATGGTCAAGAAACAGCAGTTGCGCCCGAACTGGTTCACAGTTCAGCCGTTTCTTACCGTCCGCGTCCACGTTCTGAATGGCACGCTCGAACAAGTCTTCCGCACAGGGCACGCGAATTTCCGGCCATCAGTTGCGGCATGAGCAGCCCACACTCTTTCATAGTCTCCCCTTGCACTTGGTGATGGATAACTACGGTACTCACAAGCATCCAAACGTGCAAGCCTGGCTGAAGCGACATCCGCGCTTCATCCCCCATTTTGTGCCCACCAGTTCCAGTTGGCTCAACTTGGTCGAGCGCTGGTTCCGAGAGTTGACTACCCAGAGCGTGCGTCGCGGGTCCTTCACCAGTGTCCAATCTTTGGAAAATGCCATCGGAGAGTTTTTCGCGGCTTGGAATGAGAGTCCCAACCCCTTCGTTTGGACAGCCACGGTCGAATCAATTCAGGAGAAACTCTCACGCTGCCGCCAGACTCTCGAACAGATCAAACCCGGATGTACGCAGCACCGGAGCTGGAAGAAAAACTGTCCTGTTAATTCCTGGATACATCACTAAATTGTGATCTGTGCGCCGGACCGTTTGTTCACTTCGCAAACGATCAGACGAGTACAAGATCGGTACAACTTGAGCGTTCCGAACGTGATTTTCAGTAACTTACGGGTGCCAACCGTGCCGCAAAATCAACAAGTTAGCTTTTCTTACGTAGCCTCCGGAGCAACAGGTCGGGGGTTCGAATCCCTCCAGGCGTACCAGCTAATTCATCCAGAATCAGAACCCACGCATCTTCATCGCCGCCTCAAATTCCCATTCGGTACTAAAACGGCACGTGAACTTCCATTGGAGAATTGGAAGGGCATGGCTTTAGCCGTGCCGTTGGCGATGGCCCCGAGATTCAGGCTTTAGCCCCTGAGGCCCTCAGCGGCTAAAGCAGCTTCTTCTTGCCTTGGGATTTGGCACACCTGAAGCCATGCCCTGACGGTGCCTGATCTAACCTAACAAAGTAATGCTAGTGGTCTCCCAACTCCTGGCGGGCGAACATGTCAACCAGGACGGCAGCGACGGCTTGCGCTGTCCTGGAGGAAACTTTCCCCAATTTGCGGACCAAGCGTTGCCGCTCCACAGCCCGGATTTGTATGGTAAACTTGTCACTCCCGCACCTTTGACAACGTCCTTCAGGTATTCCCTTATCATCTCAACATGATGGTCGCGGAACTTCTGCTGGGCGTTTTTGATCTGGGTGATATCGAGTCCTACTAAGCGCTTCGAAGGTCCTCGCGGGACCAGTGTTCCTATTTGATCCTTTGAGGAATATCGGACCGCGATGTCCATCCAACGGCCTACTTCGGTGCTGTTCAACTGGGGTGATTTGTAGCGCGTGTGAAAAAGACGCCGAGCGAGAAATTCCTCGCGAATGGGAAGTACGCCATGACCTCTTGTCTCTCGTGCAAAACGGAGGACATTTCGTGCAGTTGTAAATTGTTCGTCAGGATGGGTTGCGAGGTCTTCAAGAAGCTCTAGTGTCGTTGTAGCCGTCAACTTGAGCCGCTTCTTGTGTTTACGCACGAAAGCTTCGTCGGCTGCGCGGTTCTGCTCGATCAGGTGGCGATAGAGGTTGGTATCGAAATAGAAATATTCCCTCACAAGCTAGGCCATCCTACCACAGTGAACACGCACAAGAGCAACTGGGTTGGCCGGGTGGCGCCGACATCGCCTTCTTATTATGCCGGCGACTTTGAAAAAGGGGTGGCCACGGTTGACGCTTTCACGACCGTGGGTTCCCTGTTGCGGGAAATAGTCACAACCAATAAAAAACACATTGACCCTGAACACAATCCCTGTCATTCCCGCGAAAGCGGGAATCCATTCTTTCGACGCTGGCATCAACGTGGTGATTCCTGCCCGCGCGGGAATGGTGGCTCCCAAGTCGGCATTGACATGGCGGATTCCCGCTCGAGGCGCGGCTACGCCAAACTGTCCCGCTCGAAGTAAGTCGGCGATGCCCCAAGACTGTGGCGCCGGGGTCCTCACCGGCGTTAATGAAGAGAGACGGCGCTGAGGACAGCGCCGCTACAGCAAGCCGCACCGCTTATTTCCTCATTGACAAACATCCGCATTTATATTAGTGTTTTACCACCCCTCGTAGCACCCTGCTTTATTGGCTGGCGCGCCAGTTGTTTCTTGTACGCGACTCAAGATTCCTTCGTAAGGGAGAATTCCTATGAGTTCAAAGCCTTTAAGCCCGGCGGAGCTTGAGGCTCGCCGCGCCAAGGCCGCGGGTACCCATGCCCGGAAGCCGGAGAAACAGGGTCCCAGGAATCGCGCCGGGAAGATCGAATCGGAGCACTAAAGGATTCCTTTCAGGAACAAACTTAAAATTTATTGAAAACAAAGGAAGTATCGAGGAACAAACCGGAACAAAGCTAAGAAGCAAAGCTAAAGATTTCATGTAACTTACTGAATCTAAAAAGGTAACATGCATTTTGCTGCCAAAGCTAAGCATTTAACACAAACCAAAGGGGTTCTTCTGTAGCCTGTGGGAATCTTAGGTTTGGTTGGGGAGTGTTTTGACTCTGTAGCGCCGGGGTCTTCACGGGATCGGCTGGCAGTTTTTCGGCGGTCGGCTAAGCCCCAGGGATGCCGTTCGCCTCTCAAGTTCTCTAGTAATAACTGCGGGGTCCGTCCCGGGCGGAAAATTCACTGCCGGTCCAATGTGGATGCTGATGGCGTTGGGTGGGGCAATGTGCCTACCCTTGAGCTGATAAAGACCCATGATGCGCATGGGCACAACCGGAATGCCGAGATTGCCCGCCAGGATCCCTATGCCTGCCCGGAAGGGCGCCAGCTCTCCGGTCCTTGTCCGCTCGCCTTCCGGAAAAACCAGAACGTTATAGCCGCGATCCACAGATTCACCCGCATAAGCAAAGCTCGACCGAAAGCCAGCCTTCTGCGGAAGCGGAAAGACATTAAAAATGGTCGTAATCATGAAGTATTTCGACTTCTCCACGATGCGCCGGAAAAGGCCAAGCCCGGTGGCAGGGTGGTGGAAAGACTCGATCAGCTCGCCGTCCATCGCCACCGCCAGCCGGTGGCGAAAGCGCCAAGGCAGCGCCGCCAACACGTATCCTGGGTCAATCATGAAGACGTGATTGGCGATCACCAAAATAGGCTCCCGAAAGCCCCGCAGGTGCTCCCTGCCGGTGACGCGCGGTTTTCCAAGGAGCATGGTGGCAGGCCAGATCAAGAAGTAGTAGAGCGCCAGCCGCACCCAGGTGATGGGCCAGCGCTGTGCCCAGCGCGGAAAAGTGAATCGCGGGGCGGGCCTCGTGGATTCCTGGATACCAGCTTGAGGCTGGCCGGCTGGCGTGAGGCTTGGCGCTGGAGGCTCTGGACCGGCGATTCCAGAATGGATCAATCGTTCCAAATCACCCAGCGTCTGGGCAGCGGTGAACCGGCTATCGTCCAGCTCTACCTGATAGCGATCCTCGATGGCGCTCAAAATCTCTACGCGCTCCACCGAGCTCAAGTTTAAGTCTGTGGCCAGGTCTGCATCGGGACTGGCCGGAACTTTCCGTCCGGTCACACGCTCAATCAGACCAACCACGCCGGGTCCCGCCCCCGGTCTGCCTGGGAACACCCCGATGGCTTGCCGCGAACCGGCGTTGGTTTGGATGGAGCTGGCCTCCTTCCGGATTCTTTCTTCGATTTCTCCAAGGCGCGGCTTGAGTATCGAAGTGCGGGGAAAATCCTCATCCGGCCAGAGGATCCAATGGCGAATTTGCTGATAGGGAGCAAGACTTGCATTGGCGCGCTTGACGGCAGTTGCGGGGTCTGGACCCTGGCCGCGCAGGATCAGGGCTGCACACGGGACAGGATTTCCTTCGATTTCAAGGCCAACCACTACGCATTCCTTCACTTCAGGTAGGCGGTGCAACGCCGATTCCAAGTCCTCGGGAAAGACGTTCATTCCTTCGGACGTGACGATCACCCTCTTTCTTCTTCCTTTGAAATAGAGCCGGCCGTTCGAATCGATTTCTCCCAGGTCGCCGGTATGGAACCATCCATCCTGCCCCAGCACCGGCTCAAGCTGATTCCGGCGCCAGTAGGCGGGGGCGATGTTTTCTCCCCGCACCAGGATTTCACCGCTCGCGTCAAGTTTGATTTCCTGGCCCGGCATGACTTTGCCAACGGACCGCTGATGAGAACTGAAAGGATGATTCACGCTGATCAGCGAAGCCGTCTCCGTCAAGCCGTAGCCTTGCGCCACGGCAAATCCCAGGCGGCTCCAGAAGCTCTCTGTTTCCGCATCGAGCGCCGCTCCGCCACACACCAACGCCCAGAATTTCCACCCCAGGCGCAAATGCAACCGGCGAAAACGCCACCAGCGGCGGAAGAATTTCTCACCATTCGCGGCCTCAAGATTTTCCCTGAAGCCAGGACTTTGGCCGGCCACCTCCATATCACGCTCGATCTTGTTGCGCAAAGACTCCAAAAGCCGTGGCACCGTGACCAAGACGGAGATTCGGTCGCGCCGGACGGTGTGGAGGATTGCCGAGGGATTCAGAGTGTCCAGGAACTGAACGGTTCCACCCAGCAGGGGTGGAACGAAGATTCCCATGAATTGGCCAAAGACGTGACTCAAGGGCACGAGGTTTAAGAAGCCGATGGGATGAAAGAACCGCTCGTATTTCAGGTATTTTTGAATTTCAGGCTTGAAGGGGGCGAGGTTCGATTGAATATTCAGGTGTGTGATGACCACACCGCGAGGTTCGGATGTGGCGCCAGAAGTGAAGATGATTTCCAGAGGGTCGTTGGGTGAGATGCCGTGGATGGGTTCGCGCGTCCGAGGATGCCGGGAGATGATTTCGCGTGAGCGCTCGAGTTCGATGACAGGCACGCCCATGAAGTCATTTACAACAGGGATGTGCAGACCAGGTTTTGTAACGTCTGCCGCTCCTTGGGAAGTGAAATCATCATAGCCCGGCGCGGCGGCGCCGATGGCATTGTTACACTGGAGGGCGAGCCGGCGGGAGCATACCACCAGGACTGAATTTACCTCCTGAATGACGCGAGCAGCAAAGCCCGGCGTGACAAAGACGTCGAGAGGGACCGGAACGACCCCGCGCTGAATGCACCCGAGAAAAGCGATGACCCATTCTGCGGCTGTCTCTTATACACATCTGACGCTGCCGAC
>CALCEB010000094.1 GCA_937900045.1 uncultured Acidobacteriota bacterium | reverse complement strand
ATGGCTGAAGCCATGCCCTGACGGTGCGCCCAACGACTTAACATAGTAATACTAGACACACCTGCGGGATCCCGTCAGAATTGAAGGTTCCTGCCCTCTTGCCTTCTGCGCACCGCAGGCAAATAATGGAACCGTCCCCCAACATGCTGAAACTCAACCCTGAACAACAGCAAGCCGTCAATCACGGCGATGGTCCCTTGCTCATCATTGCCGGACCGGGCAGCGGCAAAACCCGGGTCATTACCCAGCGCATTGTGCGCCTGTTGGAGCGCGCTGCAAGCGATCCCAAGGCCTCGCCCTTGCAGCCGGAAAATATTCTGGCGCTCACTTTCACCGAGAAGGCGGCGCTGGAAATGAAAGTCCGCGTGAGCGAGGCGCTGCCGGAGATGGTCTCCACGCCGCACATTTCCACGTTTCATTCCTTCTGCTATGAGGTTCTTCGCCAATGGCATTTCGAGCGCCGTCTGCTGGACAAAGTTGATGTTTGGATTTTTCTGCGCCGCCGCATGAGCCTGCTGGGGCTTGAGTTCTATCAGAAGCTCGTCGAGCCGGGCGCTTTTCTTCACGACCTGAATGAGTTCTTTTCGCGCTGCCAGGATTCGCTGGTAAGTCCCAAGGTCTTTGAGGCTTATGTCCTGGCCTGCGAGCAAAAGTTCCTTTCCCAACATCCGGCCGCCGCCGGCCAAACATCGGGCGCCCGCCAAGCGGCAGCCTTGAGCGCGGCTGCGGGGAGAAGCGCAGCGATTCGTCCTTCATCACTTACCGGGCGGGACGGGGTTGCGCCCCTCAGTCCTGAAGACCAGACCGCGTGGGAAGAGATTCTGAAGAAGAAGGAACTGGCGCGGGTTTTCCAAACCAGTACCCGGCTGATTGAGGATGCTACCTACTCCAGTCTGGGCAGCCTCATCAGCGAGACGGTGCGGCTATGGAACCATCACCCGGAGGCGCTTGAGCGAGTCCAAAGCCAATTTAAGCACGTGTTGGTGGACGAGTTTCAGGACACCAACTACGGGCAGGTGGAACTGCTGCGCTTGCTGGTGGCTCCGCCTTACCCCATCACTGCCGTGGGTGATGACGACCAGGCCATCTACCGCTTCCGGGGCGCTTCGCACGGCGCGTTTGAGATGTTCTCCAAGGCTTTCCCGCGTCATCGGACGATATACCTCAATCGCAATTACCGTTCCACTGCCAGAATTCTGCGCGTGGCCGATGCGGTGATCGCGCACAACAACCGTTATGAACAGAAACCCGGCTTGCAGGCCGAAAAGGATGACGGCGACCGCATCTTTTTGCTGAATTTCCCTGATTACCCGAGTGAAGCTGCATGGGTGGCGGAAGAGATTCAGCGCCTGGCGCGCGAGGGGCGTGCGCTGGCTGAGATCGCCGTGCTTTATCGCGCCCACAGCCATCGCGATTTGCTGATTGACGAGTTGCGGCGCCGCGGCATCCCATTTTCCATCCGGGGTCTTTCCATCCTGAATATGCCGGTGCTGCGCGACGTTGCGGCTTATCTGAGCGTCATTCACTTGCCGCATGACAATATCGGCATGACCCGCATCCTGGCTGATCCCCGCTGGCATATCTCCCCGGAGCTTGCGCAGAAAATCCGGCTGCACGCCGCGTCAAACCACTGTTCCATCCACGATGTTCTGCAGGCAGCCCGAATCTCCGGACTTGACGGCGACATAGCCGCATCAGGATGGAGCGGACTTGAGGAGCTTCTCCGCGAGCTGCGCGGTTTCTCGCGCTCCGCTCCTGTCACTCCAATCCTCAACCGCATTACGGATGCGCTGGGTTTCACTTTCGTCGCGGGCGATCCACGCTTGGATGCTCTCGAAACATTCCGGAAATTTGTAAGTGAGTGGGAAGAGAAGAGCGAAACCCGGCGTCTTGCGGAATTCATGGAATATTTCAACTATTTTTCAGAGGCGGGCGGGAAGCTGGAGGCTCCGGAGCCGCCGCAATCCGAGCAGGCCGTGAAGCTGATGACGGTTCACGCCGCCAAGGGCTTGGAATTTCCGGTGGTCTTCATCCTGAGCGTGGCCCGCCTGCGCTTTCCCTCCACGGAGCGCAAGCCGGTCATCGAGTTTCCCGACGAGCTTCATCGAGGCCCGATGCCGCCAGGCGACATTCACATCCAGGAAGAACGGCGGCTCTTTTACGTAGCGATCACCCGCGCCATGCGGCAGCTTTACATTTCGAGCGTAGCGAAGTCAGAGCGGCAGAGATCAAGGTTCATTGATGATCTGCTCGCCAATGCCGTTATTGCCGCGCAGGACCTGGAAATGATCGCGGTTTCCTCTAGCGATCCCAAGGTGAATCAAGCCGCAAGGGGGAGGAACGGCAAAGCAAGCTTAGCAACCGGAAACAAAAGAGCGACCGCCCTTGCAAGTCCGGGCAAGGAGCATCAAAGGCTGTCCGAAACCCGGCAAGATCTCCACCAGGCGAGCCTCTTTGGTGAAATTGAACACCGGGCGGGCGACCGCTCCCTGATTCATGACTGGGCGGCGTACGCCGTCCCGGTGGAGAACGGCGAGAAAATCAGCCTGAGCGCGACCTCCGCTGAGGATTATCTGCAATGCCCGCTCAAATATAAATTCGCTCATCTCATGCAAATTCCGCCCGGGCCGCAGCCCGCGTTGACCTTCGGTAGTTTGATGCACCAAAGCGTTCGCTACTATTTCGAACTGCGCCGGCAGGGTCTTCCCTCCATGCAAGAAATGGAGAGCTTCTATCTTTCCGGCTGGAGGAGCGCGGGGTTTGGTGACGATTATCAGGAAGAATCCTACAAGAAGGCGGGACTTGAGCAACTGCACGGGTTTGTAGAATCGCACAACAAGGTGGCGATGAATCCGGAAGGAACCCAGATGGAACAGCCGTTTTCGCTCGATTTTGGAGATCTGAAGCTGGAAGGCCGGATCGATCAGGTTAACGAGATTGAGTTGAAAGGCCATACCCAACATGAGTTGATCGATTATAAGACGGGCCGCCCGCGCACTCTGAAGGATGCGGACCAAAGTCTGCAACTTTCGGTTTACGCATTGGCTGCCCGGGAGCTGTACGGAACCATCCCCGCGCGTTTGACTTTTTACAACTTGACGGACAATCGTGCCGTTTCCACCGTCCGCACCGAAGAAAAGCTGCGCGAGAGCTTGGATCAGCTCCGCGAAGTGGCGCGGGAAATCCGAGGCAACTCATTTGAGGCGAAGCCGGGATTCCTTTGCCGGTGGTGCAACTTCATTTCCATCTGTCCGGCGCACGAGCAAGAATAGCAGAGGATCGTGCCGGTTCGTGCCGGTACTACTAACCCTGAGATTCTTAGCTCCCCGCGAAGGTTGAGGCGTTAAGGAGAAGGCCGATGACCGGTTTGATTTGGCTGGTGGCGGGACTGGTGCTGGGCGGTTTGCTTACCTGGTTCTGGTCCGAATCACGGTCGAAGAGCCATGTTATTTCCTTCAGGGTCGAGGCGGAAGGAAGAATTAAGGCGGCAGAGGCGGCGGCCGGCGAGCTGCGTTCTCAGCGCGACTCGCTAGCCGGCCAGCTTGAAACCCGCGCGCAGGAAATCGCCGGACTCCAACAGCAGTTAAAAGCGGAAGGAGAGCAGCGGGCCGCTGCGGAAACCCGGCTTGAGGAGTCGCAATCCTCTCTACAAGAGGCTTCGCAATTGCGCGACCGCCTGAAGGTGGAGGGTGAAGCCCGCGTTGCGGCGGAAACTCGCCTACGGGAGGCTCAAGCGAATCTCGAAGAACAGCGAAAGCTCCTCGATCAAGCCCGGAATCAGCTCACGGAATCGTTCCAGGCGCTCTCTTCGGAAGCCCTCAAGAGTAACAATCAAGCCTTTATCGATTTGGCGCGAAGCACTTTTGAGACCGTCCAGGAGCGCGCCAAAGGCGATCTCGACGTTCGCCAGCAACAGTTCGACGCCCTCGTCACCCCTTTGCGCCTGGCTCTCGACCGTTACGAAAAACAAGTGCTCGAAATGGAGAAGACCCGTCAGAATGCCTACGGCAGCCTGGAAGAGCAGCTTCGCAGTTTGGCGAGCGCCAATCAACAATTACAGAAGGAGACGGGCACGTTGGCCACGGCATTGCGCGGGGGACCGCAAGTGCGGGGACGCTGGGGAGAAATGACGCTGCGCCGCGCTGTCGAACTCGCCGGCATGTCCGAACACTGCGATTTCGCCGAGCAGGAGACCGTGAATACCGACGAAGGGCGTTTGCGCCCGGACATGATTGTGAACCTTCCCGGCGGACGGCGCATCGTCGTGGACGCCAAAGTGTCCCTCCAGTCTTTCCTGGATGCCGCCTCCGCCCTGACGGAGAAGGATCGTGTCGAGGCTCTCAACCGCCACGGCCAGCACGTCCGCGCTTACATGAATCAGCTTGCCGCCCGGAATTACTGGGAGCAGTTTGATCCGGCGCCCGAATTTGTGGTCCTCTTTCTTCCCGGTGAATCTTTCTTCAGTGCGGCCCTGGAGCAGGATCGTACCCTGATTGAGGATGGAATGGAAAAACGGGTGGTGCTGGCCACGCCCACTACCCTCATCGCATTGCTGAGGGCGGTGGCCTACGGCTGGAGGCAGGAGCAGATTGCCCAGAACGCGCAGGTCATCAGCGACCTGGGCAAGCAGGTCTATGACCGGTTGAAGACTTTCATCACCTACTTTGACGCGGTCGGATCGTCACTGAGGAAGGCGGTCGAGACTTATAACAGAGCCGTCGGGTCGCTGGAGAGCCGCGTTCTGGTTTCGGCGCGCAAGTTCAAGGAACTCGGGGCGGCCGGCGGAGATGAGATCATGGAGGTGGTTCCTATTGAAGAAACTTCGCGCGAGCTGGCTGCGCCGGAACGTGAAGAGTCCCAATGACCGGCGTCACAAAGCTCATAGGATCGCCCGGAGAAGAGCCGTGAGAGCGTGCGGTAGGGGGCGCGAGGTGGAACTCGGCGCCGGCAGGATCGCAGAACCGGCGGATACCAAAAAAATCGGGGATGCATTGCTGCATCCCCGACCGTACCTCTCCGAACTCTGGAGCGGCTTATCTCTTCTTCTTGGCTTTCTTTTTCGCTGCCATTTTTTCTCCTCTCAGTTTCTTTCTAATCTTCCGCCAGCCACGGCCAGCGGAGCGCGTTTTCAATCACCATGTATAGTGATTGCTGGGAGTCTTGTCAAGAGGAAAGTGAAAATGATGAATCAAAAATTACAATTTGAAGAATCGTCGCGCCGTAAGAAATTATTTTTCAGCAGGAGCCAGGAAGCGCCGGCGGGCGATCGTGCGCGCTCCACGCAAGGAAACACGCACTTCGATCCGATGCAGTTTACCATCCGCGGAAACGGGATTGAAACCCAGGATATACGCACTCCGCGCTTCCTTCATCAATCGCGAACAAGCATCCTCCAGAGCGTTCTTCCTTTGCACGAAGGATTCATCTCCGCCCGTCTCCGCGGCCAGGCGCGAGAGCAGATCTCTTTTCTTCAGGACCCATCCCAAACCAAAATTTACGGCGTAGACGCTCACGCCCCTTCGCTCGAGCGATTGGAGCACATCTTGATAGGAAAAATCGTTGTCGGTCCCGTTGATGCCGTCGGAAATAATCAAAATCACGCGCCGCCGCTCCAGCGGTTGATCCCTCAACTGTAGAGAAGCGGTGTATAGGGCGTCCATCATCCGCTTGCCCACAGGCGGAGCGCCGACTGGAACCGTGCCCGGCTGATCGATGGGTGTGCCATTCTTCAATGTGGGACCACCCAAGGGTCCGCCCAAGACCATGGGCCCGCTTCCCGTTCCCTCCGGAAGCGCCGTGGCCAACGCCTTCACCCAAAGTTGGGGCTGCGAAGTGAAATCGAGCAGCCGATGGATGGTATTGTCAAAGATATAAGCTTCGGAGAAATCTCCGGGAAGAAAATCGTCCTGGAAATCAGTCAACGCGCTACGCAGGGTATTAACCGAGCTTACGGAAAGGCCAGTATCCACCATAACCACGGCAGCCAGCGACGCGGCCTCATTCGAAAAATACCTCACCGGCGTTTCCTTGCCGTCTACAACAATCCGGAAGTCCTTCTGGGTGAGAGCCGGCAGGAGGCGGCCATGACGGTCTTTGACAGTGACCGGCACCAAAACAAGCTGCACGTTGCGCTTGAGCACCAAGCCGTGAAGTTGGCGCTGAGGTTGACCCCGATCCTGGACCTGGCGCGCGGGAGCTGAAGGAGGCGCCACAAGCAACGTCACAAGCAGAGCCGCCATCATACGATGGAGCCGGTTCGAATTGACGGTACACAGCACTGGTATTTTCTTGCCTCACCACTAGGATGCTCATTGCGCTCATGGGTTGGCTTTGAAGGCGGCGGTCGAATTGCATCGAAGCCTGGAGAGAGCGCTCTTGGAAAGGATAGCTTATGAACGATCTGTTGCCCGAAGTCAATCAACCGAAGATTGATGATCTCGGGCCAGTCCCATCCCGCAACGCTAATAGACAACAAGTGGGATTCCTGGGGCTGTGGCGATTCTCTTTCAAAATGAGGACCCGGTACAGCCGGTACGAGCAGTTTTCGCGCGGAGCCTTCGCTCCACTGTTTTGCTTGTTGGCCGTCTTGGCCTTTTTCGCTCGAAATCCTACTTCCATTTTAAAGTTGTGGGCGGCGCAACCCGCTTGGGCGCCTCAATCCAATGGCCCGGAACCCGGCCAGCCGGTCGTTGTGCCCCCGCCCCGGCAACAGACGCAAACCAGCCCCACCTTCCGGGTCCAGACGGAGGTCGTGAACGTCTATGCAGTGGTGAAGGATAAGCACGGCCGCATGATCCCGAACCTCAACAAGGACGACTTCATATTGACCGAAGACGGCGTGCCTCAGCAGATTAAATACTTTTCAAAATCAACCGATACTCCGCTGACCATGGGAATGATGATCGATACAAGTCCCAGCCAGGGACGCGTGCTCCAGGTCGAAAAGGATCAGGCCGATTCCTTTCTGCATGAGGTGCTGAGGCCGAAGGACCTTTGCTTCGTCATCCACTTCGATGTTGACACCGAAATCCTGCAGGACTTGACCGCAAGTCTGCCCCTGCTGACCCAGGCCATTGACCAGACCGTCATTAATGGTGGCGGAGCAGGACCGCTTCCCGGAACTTTTCCCAGCGCCGGCGCCGGAGCCACCCATCTTTATGACGCTGTTTATCTCGCCGCCCATGACATTCTTCAGCATGAAGTGGGTCGAAAGGTATTGATTATTCTCTCCGACGGGGTTGACCAAGGGTCGTCCATGAAACTCCGCCAGGCGCTTGATGCCGCGCAGCAGGCGAATGCCATCATCTACGCCGTCGATATCGTCGACCGCATGTTCTATATCCATTCCGGCGGTTTTGGAGAGGGTGGCGATTCGGTGCTCCATAAGCTTGCCCAGGACACCGGCGGGGAAAGCATCCGGGTCTCGCGCTCCAGGGACACCACAGAGGCTTTCCAGCGCATCGCCCAGGAGCTTCGAACTCAGTATCTTCTTGGCTACACTCCCACCAATCAGAATCATGATGGAACCTTCCGGCGGATCAAAGTGCAAGTGAAGGATGGCAACGACAAGGTGCAGGCCCGCTTGGGTTACTATGCCCCCAAGGATTAGCGCCAGCTTCTATTCGATGAGGGCTTGTCACTCCTGCCGTAGCGCAATTAGCGGATCGACCTTCGTCGCCCGGCGAGCAGGGGAGTAACAAGCGGCGAGGGCCGCGCCATGATCAACGCGGACATGATTGCAGGCGGCGATCCTCACATCCACCGCGAAACCCATTTCAACGCGCGACTGACCAACCTCGTGTTTCACGAGGCCCTGGAGCTCGGCTATAGGCGCTATTTTCTGGAAAGGCCGCTTCCAGTGGAGGACGACCGCATTCCTTTGCAAAAGCCGGGATTCCCGCTGTGGACTTGATTTCGCTCGATTACGGCCCGTTCGACGTCTACTGGCACACGCCTTTCGACACCGTGGGCAAGTGTAGCGCCGGGAGCCTGGGGATCGTGGAGCGGGTGGCCCTGCAGACCCTCGCCGACCTTGAAAGTGGGCGTTTGCCCAAACCTACACTTGCTTTTGCGCGGGGAGGTGCAGCCGGTATCATCCGCTTTGGGAAATCGCAAGATGAAACTTCGAGTCGGCGAGAATCCCGCTTATAAGGCCCGCCCGCAATGTATTGTCTTCGACTCAAGATCACGAGCTAATATTTGTGCCATTCTCCCCTAAGGCCCCAAGATAATCAGACAACAGATTTTCAAGTTTCTCCCCGATACCGAGACCAAGAGGATCGTTGGCTATAGACAAAGTGACGAACAAGCACTGGAAACCAACGGCAAGGGCCTCGGCGCACGGGCGGGATCCCGGCTGGGTATAGGCATAAGTCAGGGTTCCATCCGCTTGCTTTTCACGGACCGCTTCCGTAAAACCGCCTATGTCCCAGTGGTGCCATGCTGACAAGGGGGAATACGTTAAGAGCTTTAGAGCGTGCTCCTTGACTGGGACTTTTCCGGGTGCGCTCACACATAAGTCGAGAAGCTCGGAATAGGAATGCCCGGTCCAGTTATCCCAATAGTCTTTGGACTGAAGAGGCATGTCTCTTCGGAGTCGCTGGCGTCCGCTATCCACTAGAAACTTATGCTCGAGGGCAGCGCGTGCTTGTTCAATCTTACTCCTTAAAAAATGAGGAGCAGTCAGGCCAGCCTTCAGCTCCTTATTCATTTTTCGCCAGTCGGACACGGGCCAAAAATCCTGCCACTGGGGCGCACGCTCCTCCGGTTTGGCGCTCGCCCAGAGTAACTGAGCTCGTCCTTCCAACATACTTCTCGCAATCAGCCCTGCATCGCGGCAGAGTCCTGCAGCTACTAGAGTTAGGATACCCCGCATATGCTCTGTCTGTTTGCCGAGGTATGCAAACGTCATGAAGGTGAAGGCATTATCCACAGTCGGCGAAGGCTGTTGAATACCAGCAGCAAGGTCAAGCGCCTCCTGCGCCTTTGTCTTAAGGATAGGTAAATTGCTTTCGGGGTCTCGCATGCTAACGTTCTCGGGAGTGCATCCTGTCGATTGCGCCGTGGCACTTTTTGTACTTCTTTCTGCTGCCGCAAGGGCAGGGGTGATTCCTGCCAACCTTGGGGATGGCAACGGGGGGAACGTTCTCTTGTCCCGGTAGCGCCGCCAAGCAGGGGTCCATTACGTAGCCCAGCGTTTGGGGAGACGTGGCAGTCACGATGCTCGGCATAAACATCTCGAAGCTCACTTTGTCCGAGTGGTACGCGGTCAGAATTCTACGAGCTGTTTCGGGCTGAATAACCGCGCTTATACATCGCTCTCCGATAAGCCCGCCCGACCGGGCAGACCTCGCTGTTGACCGTATAATCTCAACAGCCTTTCCAATGAGGGCCTGAGCGGGCTTTGCGCCGCTGAGGAGTTCCTCAAGCGCAAGGCGGTCTTGGTCGGAAACAGCCTGCCACACACCACTGAGCAAGATTCTTGTCGGATCGCCCTCTGGCTGGCGTTTTTCTCTTAAACAAGTTACAGAGAAACAATCCCGCCCGAATGCGTCCGCGGATCCATCGTCATTCTCGAAATTCGTGACTCGGCAAAGAAACGCAAGGGGCGGTGGTTCTCCATAATAGTAACCGCAAACGATTACCGAAAGTCGGGTAGAGGCCTTGGGCAAGCTGAGCTTAGCAATGTCCCGCGTCGCGATTTGAGCAAGCCGTTCCAAGCTTGGGAGCAATTGGAAGTCTGGCTTGGCAGCGTCACACAGCGACTCGAGCAGCCATTGATGGGTTGAGAAGTTTTCCGCTGTTGCCAGACCCGTATAGGCCACCGCCGCCCGCGCATCCCTGCAAAGGAAAATTGCGAGCTTACTGCCCTCCTCGTTGCAGATCCCGCCGCTTTCGTCTGTAAATCGGCGGTCTGTGACAAGAATTGTTTCCCTCGGGCTAATAAGTGCAATGCTCAAAGTCATCCTTAAAATCCTACCCGAACAGCCGTCGTTTGCAAGTCCGAAGATGGCGGTGTTGGCGTGTGGCGCATACATCCCTGCCTTTGGGATGGGTGCGAACCGCAAACGTGCCGCACGGATAGTTCCGCATGGCGGCTGTCTGCAATGTACCCCCGAATTAGTTCAGCGCGCGGAGCAGCGGACCGACGCCATGCTTGCCGACCTTGCCGATGCCGTCACGTAAACACGCCCGGACTAACCTGCCCAGTCTCCCAAACTCACGCATGGGACCGATCCTGCCGATTTATTAGTTGACATCGCTATTCCCTCTGTGTTATATTCCACGAGTGGAATGGGACGTTGAGTTTACGGATGAATTTGAGCACTGGTGGGACAACCTCTCGGAAGCTGAGCAGGAAGATGTGAACGCGAAGGTTATCGTGCTTCAGAAATCCGGACCGGCGCTCAGACGGCCTCATTCCGGGCCCATTGCTTCGTCACGGCACTCAAACATGAAGGAACTGATTATACAACATTCCGGTAGGCCCTATCGCGTGCTGTACGCTTTCGATCCAAGACGTTGCGCGGTACTACTCATCGGCGGTGACAAGACCGGTGATGATGGATGGTATGAAAGATTTGTTCCAATTGCGGATAGGATTTACGACGATCACTTGGCCGCATTGGGGAATGAAGGAGGACCACATGGCTAAGAATTTCAAGGAGCTTCAGGCGAAAATGTCTCCAGCGGCCCGTACCCGCTCTGAGGACAAAGCCGCGAAAATAATCGAGGAAATGGCCTTGGACGAACTCCGGGAGGCGATGAGGCTAACCCAGGAATCGCTGGCGGAAAGCCTGCACGTCAACCAAGCAGCCATCTCTAAAGTCGAGAGACGGACTGACATGCTCATCAGCACGCTTCGCAAGATCATAGAGGCAATGGGTGGCGAGCTTGAAATTCGTGCCATACTGCCCAACGGAGTCGTGCGTATAGGCCAGTTCGGGAAAATCAGCGGCCATGCTAGGGCACGGCTTGCCGGAGCGTGAGTGTTATAGCGCCTAAGTACCTTGGTCCCCCCCAATATCCGCGGGTGGCGCATACATCCCTGCCTTTGGGATGTGTGCGAGCCGCAAACTTGCCGCGCGGCTGGCCGACGGCCGATTTGACCGGCATCCCTGGCCAGTCCAGTCTGTTGCCTTGCGTCTGTATGTAATTTGATTCATACTACAAAGTATGAAAATAGGTGAGCGAGGCCAGGTGACGATACCGAAGGAGATTCGTGAGAGGTTTGGGCTGAAGCCTGAAACTGAGGTGGAATTCCTGGTTGCCAACGATTCCATCCTGCTGCGGAAGAAGCCCAGAAAGTTAAATCTGGCGAAATGGAAGGGACGGTGTAAGAAAAGCTTTGCTGACCTCGGTTACAGCCGCGTCGATGAGTTCATCGAGGACGTGCGGGGGCGATGATCACCGCCGTGGATACCAATGTCCTGCTTGATGTTCTCTCTGCCGATCCCGAGTTCATGGAAGCATCCATCCAGGCCCTCCAGGAAGCAGCTCAGGCCGGGTCGCTGGTGGTTTGCGACCTGGTTTATGCCGAGTTGTGCGTACACTTTCAGCGCCAAACCGACGGCGACCGTTTCCTTCAGGAAAATGAAATCCGTGTCGAGGGCTTAAGCCGCGAGGCAAGTTTTCTGGCCAGCCGGCTGTGGAGGATTTATCGGCGGCAGGGTGGAAAGAGAAGCCGCATTCTCACAGACTTCCTTGTGGGCGCTCATGCTCAGGTCCAGACATCCCAGCTTCTAAGCCGCGACCGCGGATTTTACAAACCTATTTTTCCCTCGCTCGCTTTAGTGGATCCGTCAAACCTGCTTCCCCAGAAGGGACCGAGCGGTTAACTGCAACGTGCTAGGCGTGCGGGCTGGCGTGGGTCAGGACCTCCTCGGCATTAAAGCCGCGACCGAGAAAAGGATTTACCCCCAGTACCGAAAAGAAATTGGTGGACACCAAGGCCGCGGGAACACTCTGCGGGTTTCCAGGGCCAGTGAGCTGGGACTTGCCACTCATGAAAAACGCCATGTCCTGGAAGCTGTGGCTCTGCGAACGCCAATCTTCGTAATTGGGATACGAGACGCGGCCTTCGGTTTCGCCGGTGCGCTGGTTGTTTTGCCACAGGAAGGCAAGCCGTTCCGCATGAGGATAGGGAAGGACGCGGAACAGCGCAGCACTTACGATCCCAAAAATCGCAGTGTTGGCGCCAATCCCTAAAGCCAAAGTGAGAACGACGACGGCCGTAAAGCCGGGACTCTTCGCCAGCCGGCGAAGGCCGAAGCTAATGTCCTGGAATGAGTCACCGGTGGTGGCAGTTCCCTGGGGCATCCGCAAAGAATCCGCTCTCCCTCGTATCCGCAACATGTTTCCCGCCCATTATGTGCCGATTCCAGGCGGCTCAAAAGCAAAATCAGGGGCAAACTTCCCGTCGGCCCGTTTCTGACTGCCCCAATCTGCAATAGACAATGTTTTGAGCCCCGTCCTTCCGTTCGTTTCCCGACGGTTGCCCGAGGAGGCGAGAAATCCGAATTAGAAACGTAAGACCACAAACCCGGATCAGACAGCCCCAATCAAGTGGCCGCCGAATCGAGACCGATCCCGCCTGGAACGTCCGGATCTTCATCTGCCAGGAATCCAATATTCGCGCGTGCTTGGAGGGCGCCACCTACTTGCCAATGCAGAACGTGGAGAAAATCACTCTCAAGACGTCTTCCACATTTGTTGCGCCGGTGATGAGGTCCAGCGAGTTCAGAGCATCGTACAGATCGAGCAAAAGCATTTCATGATGGACCTTCAGCCGGGCGGCTTGATGGGCGCGTCCCAGGGAATCAAGGGCGCTTTGGATCAACTGCTGATGGCGCAGGTTGGTGATCATTTCGCCTTGGCCCGACGTCTCCCGGGCGGGCGCCGCAATGAAAAGCAGGGCTTGCTTCAGGTCTTCAATGCCCCCGCCGGTCAGGGCAGAGACCTCAACCACGATGGTTCCCGATGGTGACTCTCCAATTTCGGAGAGCCGCCGCGCAAGCTGATCCCGGTCCAGAAGTTTGGGAAGATCCGTCTTGTTCAAAGCAATCGCCAGCGACCCAAGCGGATGTACTTTCGTCCACAATCGCTCATCGCCCTCCGTCCAGCCCTCGGAAGCGTCCACCACGAACAGCCGCAGCGCGGAGTCCGCAATTGCCTGCAAGGATTTTGCCACGCCCAGACGCTCCGCCTCGTCGTGAGTTTCGCGGATGCCGGCAGTATCCACCAAGCGAAGCGGGATGCCACCCAGGCTGGCGATCTCAGAGACCAGATCGCGCGTGGTGCCGGGCGTGGCCGTCACAATGGCGCGTTCCTCGTTGAGCAGCCGGTTAAACAGGCTCGATTTTCCCACATTAGGCCGCCCGACAATGGCCAGCGTCAAACCTTCGCGCACGATCTTGCCAAGTTGGTAACTTTCCACCATTCGGCTTAAGTCCTTCTGAATGGCATCGACCGTCGCGGCAATTTCTTGCCAACCAGAGACGGGAACATCATCCTCGGCGAAGTCGATGCCGGCCTCTAGCCGCGCGATGAGCCGCACCAGAGCTTCCTTGTGGGGTTTAAGACGCTGGGATATGGCTCCTTCCATCTGCCCGGCGGCCACGCGAGCCTGATAGAGGGTTTGAGATTCGATGAGGTCGCGGATAGCTTCGGCTTGGGTCAGGTCCAGACGGCCGTTGAGGAACGCCCGCAGGGTGAATTCACCCGGCTCGGCGGGCCGCGCCCCCCTCGCCAGGCACAATTCCACCAGAAATGCCAGAATCACGGGCGAGCCGTGGCAGGAGATTTCCAGAACGTCCTCGCCGGTGTAGGAGTGAGGTCCGGGAAAGAATACCGCCACCACTTGATCGAGGACGCGTTCAGTGGAAATGTCGCAAAATTCCCCGAGCGTGGCTTTGCGCGGATCGAGCGGGGACTGCGGAAATCTCAGGATGCCGGTTGCGATTTCAAGCGCTTGCCCACCCGAAAGCCGCACCACGCCGATGCCGCCTCGCCCAGGAGCGGTGGAGATAGCCACTATGGTTTCGTCGCTGTGAGACATGAAGGAGCTTGAGGAGAAAGGCCCATTACCGGCAAAATGCCGGGGCCACGTCAATCACAAGGGGCGCGAGGGCGGCGCGGGGAAGATCACGACGTGGCGGCCGGCGCCATCGCCACGGCTCTCCGTCCTGACTCGGGATTCTTCCCGCAGCGCCAGGTGGATCACGCGCCGGTCACGAGCGTTCATGGGATTCAAGGAGAACGGCTCATTACGATCCACGACCCGTTCGGCTGCCAGCTTCGCCGTCATTTTCAGCTCTTCCACCCGTGTCCGGCGGTATCCTTCGCAATCAAAGCTAATGCGGTGATGAAGCGCCTCATCCAAGCGAATGGACTTGTGAGCTAGAAATTCCAGCGCATCGAGCAGCACGGCGTTCGACTCCAAGAGGAGCGGCGTGTCCGGCCCGGAGAAGTTGACGACGTAACCAGGCCCATCGGCAGCGGACGCTCCAGCTTCAGGTCGTATCGTGAACTTCAGGTCAAAGCGGCCTTTGTGAATCATCTCCTTCAGGAACGCCTCAAGGCGGGCCAGTTGGCCTTCGAGCGAAGTGTCCATCCGGGGTGAAAGGGCTTCAGAGCTTTCCACTGTGCCTACTCCTTTACTGCCACGGCCTTGTTTTCTGCTGATTTCCGCGGCCGCCCGGCCGGCGGGGAATTGACAGCGGGAGGTTGTACTCTTGGAATCATGCGGTTGATGATGAGTTGTTGGACCACGGCGATGCCGCTGTAGACAAAGTAATAGAGCGTCAGCCCGGCCGCTTCATAGAAAAAGATAAACCCCACCGCCAGCGGCATGATCATCATCATTTTCTGCTGACTGGGGTCCACCGCGCCCATGGGAGTCATCTTGGTCATGAAAAACGAGAGAATGATGGAGAGAATGGGAAGGATGTAAAGGTGGTCCGGCACGGAGAGATCCTTGATCCACCAAACCCAGGGAGCGTGGCGCAAGGCGATGCTGGTCTCAAGCACCTCATAGAAGCCATACATAATGGGTAATTGGGGCAACATGGGCAGGCAGCCGCCAATCGGGTTGATGTGGTGCTCCTGATAAAGTTTGGTGATTTCCTGGTTCATCCGCTGTTTGCGGGGATCGTTAAACTTGTATTGCTTGTAACGCTCTTGAATCTCCTTCACATAGGGCGCAATCTTCTGCATCTCCTGGGCGGAGCGCATGCTCTTTATCTTCAAAGGAAAGAAGGCCGTGTTGAGCAAGACCGTCAGAATAACGATGGCCCACCCGTAGTTGTGAACCCAATGGTCATTGATGTAGCGCAGCGCCAGGAATAGTGGCTTGGCCACAAAGCTGAAAATGCCAAAATTCACCAATCCGTCCAAACCCAGCCCGGGGCTGATGGACTTGAGCACTGCAAGTTCCTTCGGCGCCACCGCCAGCCGGAAGCTGAGCGGCTGGGGTTGCGGCATCACCAGTGCCGCCGTGAGCAAGAGTTCCGGTTTCCGGTCAGCGCCGTTGGGAGGTGTCCAGGATTGCTGGCCAATGCGGAAGGCATCATCCGGCGAGTCCGGAATCATGACACCGGCGAAGAAACGGTCTTCGACCGCGGAAAAATCCAACGGGCCTGGAATCAGCTCGCCCTCGCCCACCTTCTTCAAGGCCAGCGTCTTGATCTTCCCGTCAATGCTATAAGCCGCGTCGACTCCGGCAACCCGCGCTTTCCCGGTCAGAGTGGTGTCACCAAAGCCTCCTAGCCAGGAGACTTCAACCGGCAGGTCGTGCACGCCATCGAAAACGGTCACTTTAACGCTTGTTTCGTAGTCAGGGTTGAAGGTGAATTCTTTTGTCACCCGGACTTTTCCATCGCTATAAACAAAGTCCAATTTGTTGGGATTCTCAAGTGAGGTCTGATCCGGATGGGCGGCGAACACTGCGTGATTGATCTTATCCGAAAGGGCTATGTCCGCCAGGCGAATGCTCAAGGGATATCCCAGGACTTGGCTGGCGGCGGCGTTTACCAAGTCCAGCGGCTTGCCCTGCTCATTGCGGTACTTGGCGAGCACCCAGCTCTTCACCAAGGCGCCTTGCGTTGAAAAGGTGATCCGGTAGTTGAGCTGGGAGATGGTGATATCCTCCGTCCTGGCGCCTTGTTCGATGGGTAAGGCGATGGGAGCCGGCGCGGCGGTGTTAGCGGATTGTGCTTTGGCGCCCGGGAGCGCGGAGGCTGACGTTTTGGCAGCGGCGTTAGCGGCCGGCGGATGAGGCTTTTCCTTGACGAACAAGGCGCTATACACCATTAAGGCCACCAGCGTCAGCGCGAACGCCACCATCATCCGCTTTTCGTTATCGAAGTCCATTCTTTACGATTCCAGCTTTCCGTTTGAAGCGCCCGCCTTGGGGATCACGGCACCAAGTCGATTCCGCCGCCTCCAAAAGGTCTGCATCGCAATAACCGGCGTACCGCCAGGCTTGTTCCCTTGCGCACACCCCATTTCTCAACCGCTTGATAGGCGTACTCCGAACAAGTGGGATAATAGCGGCAGGACGAAAAGAGAAGCGGAGAGAAGAAAACTTTGTAGACCCGGATTAAAGTCAGTGCCGCGAACCGCGCGCTTTTTCTTGCCCATCGAGTGTCCCCGGCGGCTCGTGGGGAAACAGCCGGAGGATCTCCCGGGTCAAGGATTCGAACGGCATCGACGCGATCTTTGGCCTCGGGTTCAATACGACGTCCCATCCTCCAGGAATCCGCGATTGATTCAGCCGGAACACTTCGCGCAGTCGCCGCTTGATGCGGTTGCGCACCACCGCCCCACCCAGCGCCGATGGGGTGGTAATCCCCAGTCGCGTCTGCGGCAGGCCATTCGAGCGGGTGAAAATGGTGCATATCCGTGCGCTTTCGCGGCGTCCCTCCTCGTAGACTCGCCTGAATTCAGGGCGCTTCAGAAGCCGAAGGTCTTTGGGAAAGGAATAGGGCCGCCCGCCACCTTTCATGGAGTCAGGCGATGCCGCCCTTTTTGACGCCGCCGCCTGAGTACGTTGCGGCCGCCGGGGGTACGCATTCGAACGCGGAATCCATGAGTCTTCGCTCGCCGCCGCCGGTTGGGTTGGAATGTTCGTTTCAAGTTTGCTTATTCCCTTCATTCAAAATTCGCATGAAAGCGCCAATTACCTAAGATAGCGTGTCCCTTTGAAGGGAGTCAAGTACCGTCGAATTCGAGTCGTGGAGCGCCGCTACAGCAAACTTTGCCACTTCCATTGAACCCTGAACGTCCAACTCTCGTAGAAGAAGAGGTAGAATAAGCTGGAGCGCGCGGGCGGGTCGATTGGGCGCTTAGCGATGCGCCTGGCAAAAAAGGAGGAATCCGAACAATGCAAGCTTTCCGATGGATCGCGGAAATTCCCCAAGATATTCGCTTCGGACTGCGCCAGCTCCGGCGCAATCGCGGTTTCACGCTGGTCTCCATCCTGACACTTGCCCTGGCGATTGCCGCCAGCACCGCCATTTTCAGCGTGGTGGATTCGGCGATTCTGCGGCCGCTGCCTTATCCCCATCCGGAAGAGATCGTGGGCATCGGCCAATGGCGCAATCAGAAAGGAGTGGGATATGTCCAAACTGGCCTTTCGCCCGCCAACTGGAAGGACGTTCAGGCCCAGAATAAAGTCTTTCAGTGGATTTGTCCTTACCGCTTCGGTGACTTCGACCTGACTTCCAAAGCCAATCTGCCTGAACTGGTGGAAGGGGCGCGCATTCCTGCTGATTTCCTGCCCATGCTGGGCATCGAACCTTCGCAAGGCCGCAACTTTACCAAGGGTGAAGACCAACCTGGGCACAATTCGGTGGCGATTATCAGCGACAGCCTGTGGCGGGGCCGATATGGATCGGATCGCCACATCCTCGGCAAAAGCATTCGCCTGGACGACAAACCTTACACCATCGTCGGCGTGATGCCTGCAAACTTCCACTTTATCTGGGACGCGAAGGTTAAAGTGTTTGTCCCGCTGGCGCTTTCCTCGCAAGAATTGAGCGAGGCGCAGCGCGGCTCGCGTGACCTGGAAACCATTGCCCGCATGAAGGCGGGCGCGACGTTTGCCCAGGCCCAAGCCGATCTTGATACCATTGCCAAGCGCCTGGCCGCGCAATTTCCGGCGGCAGACAAAGGCTGGGGATTAAAGGTTGAGCCACTTCATGCGGCTTATCTGCGCTGGCTGCGCAAGCCGCTGTATATCTTGCTGGGGGCGGTGTTGCTGGTGCTGCTGATCGGCTGTGCCAACGTCGCCAACCTGATGCTGGCTCGGTCCACCACCCGCCAACGCGAAATGGCCGTGCGTCTGGCCATGGGCGCCACTCGGGCACGGCTGGTCCGCCAGCTTCTTACCGAAAGCGTTCTGATCGGACTTGCCGGCGGCATCCTGGCCATCTTGGGGTCCATTTGGTTGGTGGCGGCGATGGCCCGCGCCGTTCATCATGCTGTCGGCGACGATGCCGCGTTGAATCACATCGCGCTCAACGGCCGCGTGCTCGCGTTCGCTCTTGTTCTGTCGATTGTGACCGGCTTGCTTTTCGGTCTTGCGCCGGCGCTGCAGGCTTCCCGTCATATGTTGAGCGAGTCCTTGAAGGAAAGCGCCACGGCCACAACTTCTGCTTCCGGCACGCATCGCCTCCGCGCCGCATTGGTGATCGGAGAAGTCGCTTTAGCCATGGTGCTTGCGGCAGGCGGTGGATTGCTGGTGCGCAGCTTCGTCCGTATGTTGAACGTCGATCTTGGCTACAATCCTCATCACGTTCTCACCTTTTACATCACTTTGCCTAAGTACAGTGGTTCATAAATTCACTCACGTATTTTTCCGTTACGCGGCTG